>NZ_CALIED010000093.1:0-13419 GCF_938022135.1 uncultured Psychrobacillus sp. | reverse complement strand
AAAGAAAAAAGACTGTAGGCAAACTCCAAAATTTTTGGAGTTTGTCTACAGTCTGCCTCATTACTAATTTTATTTAGTAATGAGGGCTTGTTTGTTAATGAACAAATGTATTATGAACTCTTTGAGATTCATTGAAATAATTCGCCCATATAAATGTAAAAATAAATGACATCATAGAGACAGCAGCAAATTCAAACCGTTCCTCATGATTCACTCCATATAATAGATTTGATATGTAAACAAATGCAAAGCCGAAAACAAATTTACACGCAGCTGTGGCAATATAATAAAGGATCATATGCTTTGGTAAGGATCTTTTTTTCTTGAAAAAGTGAAAAATAAGGATTGTTGAGATGACTGCTGTTAAAAGTAAAATAAGGGAGTAGACTACTATGGTTACACTTATGAAGATTTGCTGTCCTTTAGATACATCTAATTCAATCATCGTCACCCAAATGTTATTCGTAAGGTAGGTTATTAAGTGGCTGAAAAATCTAAGCAAATAGTGAAATGGTGCAAATAGCAGACCAATCAAGGGAAGAATGAGCCAACCATTGATTCCAGAGGGTCCACTATGTGGTTGGACAGATACATTAGTAACAGTCATTAAGATCTACCTTTCTATCGAGTATTTACTTTACAAATGTATTCTTTACTCTCTTCGATTTACTAAAATAAGTAATCCAAATCGAGGTAATTACCATAGCCCGTATTACATTAAACATATAGTATTGGGATGTTAAAGGATCGGATTCGAACACATTCTCTATGATTTGCAAATTTATATAGCCAATGAGAATATCTATTATTAGCATGACGGTAAGACAGGTAATCATTACCTTAGGGAAAAACGTTTTCTTTTTAAAGAAAAGAATGAGTAATACTATTACTGTAGATATTTGAGCAAGACAAATGATAAGGTCTATTATTACAACTGGCCCAAATAAAGGATGGTAATACTCTCCATTCCTACTAGTTATACTCTCCCAACTTTCAGCCGTCAAAAAAGGGAAAACATCCATCGTTAGATAGGCAATAATAACAAACGGTGTGGAAATGAGGCTTATAAGTGGCAGGATCAGCCATCCACCAATACCAACAGGTCCTTGAGGTAATAAGTCCTTAGATGTCAACCTAGTGGAATTGCTTGTAATCATATTTGTAACCTCCTAAATTTAAGATATTTTACTATTTTTATAGGTCGCTACAATTATAATATACAGAAAATATTGGATTCACAATTTTGTAACTGAGTTATTCTGAAAATAAGATGTAAGACCTAATACATAGTCTTTTTACCTATGTACAAGTTTCGACACAATATGTTAGGGTATATTAGTAAACAAAACACAATATATAGTATGTATACGATAAAAAGGTACCATTATGGTTTAAAAGGGAATTCGGTGAGAAACCGAAGCTGTCCCCGCAACTGTAAGTGCGGACAACTGTTGATTATGCCACTGCGAGGTTTCGTGGGAAGGCCAACGGGAGGAAGATGCACGAGCCAGTAGACCTGCCTTTTTATCGGTGAAGCAACACTTTCTTCGGGGGTTGAGAGGTGGGGGCGAGAGACTCTATCTTAAAACGAACGATATGTCTTGTTGTTTCCTACTTTAAAAATCGTGAGCGATGACTCAGCCGAAGAGGCTAGAGGCATCGCTTTTTTGTATATAAAAAGATAGGGAGGAATTTAAATTGGCAATTATTACGAATACAGAAAAACAGCAGGTATTACAGCAGTTAATAGTAGAATTTGGAGAAGAAAAGATAGCGCCCTTAGTTAAGTCGCATCACAAGTGGTTACAAAAACACCCAGAAGGTACGATTGCTGCTTGGTCTAAAGCTATGTCTCTAGAGGCACTAAGCTTTTTAGATGAACAGGAGCCATTTTGGACATTTGTGGCTGCACGTATTTATTTAGCAGAAGTATATTCGCAGCAAGCAGAACGGAGAGGTACCACTGCTGATGCCGTCTATACAAAATTTGCAGAGAACGTACGGATCCTTTCTAAAAAGGGAATATATAATCCCTCTATTATGGAAAGCTATTCGAATGAGGAGTTAGAGCAGCTAGGAAATCTCCTTGTCGCCAAAAGAGATTCCCTATTTACCTACATAGCCTTAAAAACTCTTTTAGATCGCTATGTAGCGAAGGATTTTAATAAGGATATTGTAGAGTTGCCACAAGAGCGCTGGCTTGTTATAGCTATGACACTTATGAAGGACGAAAAAGAAAACCGTCTTGAAAAAATAAAAGAAGCTTATTGGGCAATGAGCAATTTATATATGACGGTTGCAACTCCAACTTTATCTAATGCTGGGAAGCCACATGGACAGCTCTCTAGCTGCTTTATTGACACTGTGGATGATAGTCTGCAAGGTATTTACGACAGTAATACAGACGTAGCCACTCTATCTAAATTTGGAGGGGGTATCGGTGTATACATGGGGAAGGTGCGTAGCCGTGGCTCTTCTATACGAGGATTCGTGGGAGCATCTAGTGGAGTTCTACCTTGGATTAAACAGTTGAATAATACGGCAGTCAGCGTCGATCAGCTTGGACAACGACAAGGGGCCGTAGCTGTTTATTTGGATGCTTGGCATAAGGACATTTTTACGTTTTTAGATCTACGCCTGAACAATGGAGATGATCGCCTTCGAGCGCATGATATTTTCACAGGTATATGCTTGCCGGATTTATTCATGGAGAGGGTTGATGCAAGAGAGGAATGGCATTTGTTTGATCCGCATGAGGTTCGTCAGGTAATGGGTTATTCTTTGGAGGATTTCTATGATGAAAAAAGAGGAGAAGGATCATTCCGGGAAAAATACGAGGAATGTGTGAATGACCAACGCCTATCGCGAGAAACTGTACAAGCAATCGACTTGATGAAAAGAATTATGCGTTCTCAGTTAGAGACAGGGGTACCATATATGTTTTACCGAGATGAAGTAAATCGTAGCAACCCAAATAAGCATGAGGGAATGGTCTATAGTAGTAACCTCTGTACAGAAATTTTTCAAAATCAGAGCGCAACAACGTTTGAATCGATCCAGTTAGAGGATGATGTCATTGTCACTCGTAGAAAACCTGGGGACTTTGTTGTTTGTAACTTATCCTCTATTAACTTGGGGAAGGCAGTACCAGCAAATGTATTAGAAAGACTGATAAATATTCAAGTACGCATGCTAGATAATGTCATCGATTTAAATATGATACCTGTACCACAGGCAGAGCGCACAAATGCAAGGTATCGAGGTATTGGCCTTGGAACATTCGGATGGCATCATTTACTCGCACTTAAGCAGATTCGTTGGGAGTCAGAGGAAGCGGTTGAACTTGCGGATAAACTATATGAAAAAATTGCCTTTTTAACTATTCAGGCATCCGCAAGTCTTGCTATGGAAAAGGGTGCTTATCCTTTATTCGAAGGTTCAGAATGGCAAACCGGTGCTTATTTTGAAAAGCGTCAGTATGAAGGAGACGAATGGAATAAGCTTCGCAGGAAGGTCGCAGAAGTAGGCCTTCGAAATGGCTATTTAATGGCAGTTGCTCCAAATTCATCTACGTCAATTTTGGCGGGAAGTACCGCTAGTATTGACCCAATTTTTCAAAAGACTTACGCAGAGGAGAAGAAGGATTATAAAATTCCTGTTACAGTGCCAGATTTAAATTCAGAGACTACGTGGTTTTATAAGTCTGCTTATTTCATTGATCAGCATTGGACGGTGAAGCAAAACGCTGCACGCCAGCGACATATTGACCAGGGGGTCTCCTTAAATTTATATGTACAAAACACGATAAAGGCAAAGGAATTACTTTCGTTACATTTAGAAGCTTGGAAAAGTGGGCTAAAAACGACTTATTACGTACGTTCCACCTCGATAGAACTTATCGAATGTGAGTCCTGTTCGAGCTGATGAAGGCAATTATATGTTATTTGAGCTATAGCGGAAATACTGAAGAAATAGCAGAGCTTTTACAAAATCAGCTGGAGAATTCCGAGTATCAGGTAGAGATATATTGTATCGGTATCGGAGTCCTACCAGATTTACAACTATATGACCTAGTATTTCTAGGGACTTTCACCTGGGATCAGGGGGGTATTCCAGATGAAATGAAGGATTTTTTAAGAGACTTAGGATATCGACCAGAAAATAGTTATATATTTGGCTCTGGCGATACTCAATTTGGTGGAGACGAGCTATTTTGCGGGGCAGTGGATAAACTAGTTTGCTATTGTAACAGTTCCTACCAAGGCTTAAAAATTGAACAGTCACCAAGAGGAAGCCAAGAGAAAATTGTCACTAAATGGCTAGAGGGAGTATTAAATCATGCAAAAGGCAAAAACATTAGAACCAAGAAATCCAAACAAATCAACAGGAATATTTAATGGGCAATCAAGCGGTATACTGAATTGGAATGATATTGCGTATCCACATTGGCATAAGATGTACAAGCGTCTGCTAGGGAACTACTGGCAAGCTGATGAAGTTAATATGTCTAATGACATAAAGCAATTTGGTAGCTTGAGTGAATCGGAGCAGGATGCATACTTAAAAATTATTGGACTGCTAGCGACATTAGATGCACCTCAAACTCGTACAGCTCTATTGCTTTCGCTATATGCAACAGATCCATCGGTACAATCCATTATGGCGGTCATTGCACAGCAAGAAGCCGTACATAATGAAAGCTATTCCTATGTTTTATCATCCATTGTATCGCTGGATAAGCAAAACAAGGCATTTGATTTTGGCAGAACCGATGAAGTGCTAATTAAGCGCAATCAAAACATTGCCAAGTACTACAATGAATTTGTAGAGAACCCAACGACGGAAAACATATTAAAGACGCTTACTTATACAACATTATTGGAAGGGCTATTTTTCTATTCTGGCTTTGCCTTCTTTTATAATCTTGCTCGTCATAACAAAATGGTAGGTACTTCTACGATGATTAGCTACATCAACCGAGATGAGCTAGAGCATGGCCGGTTTATATCAGAGTTATTCAGAGCAACGCTAGCTGAAAATCCAGAGCTAAATAACGATGAATTTATAGGGTGGGTCTATGAGCAATTTAAAGAATCTGTCCAACTAGAAATAGAATGGTCCAATTATGTACTACATGATATCGATGGAATCGATATAGAAGATATGCAAGGGTATATTAAATACCGCGCCAATAAAATGCTACGCCTAATTGGGCTAAACGAGATTTATCCTGAGTATGTAGAAAATCCAATGAAATGGATTCGAGCATACGCAGACAACATAGACGGCACTAAAACAGATTTCTTCGAACAAAAGTCTCGCCAGTATGTAAAGGTGAATGCAATTGATAATGGCTTTGATGATCTTTAGTAGAAAAGAGATCTAGTCTGATAAAATTATAATCTTAGCAATGCCATGAACTTCGTGTTCATGGCATTTTTTTTAATAGATGGATATTTAGTTGGAATCTAACAAAATCAGGCTATGTTAAAGGCTTAGGTTGATTTTTCTTGAAGTGGAGATGGGTGAAAATATGACAAATTCGTGGGAAGGCTTTTTAGACATAATTACGTTAGACCAAAGTATCAGACTAAAAGCAAATTTACAGATTTTAATGGATTAATTTCTCAAATGGTAATCCAAATAAATCCTTGTTGGTAAGTTTATTCGACCAGATTGAAAAAAATTATGGGAATAAGAGATGCACAATCCTTTGGTGGAATAATGGTAGAAGTCTTTATTCAAAGACTATTAGTAAAGACGATTTGGATTTTTTACAGTATTTTTGGGATGAAATAGTGAAATTTCTTTGTTTTTTTTACCAGAAGAGGTTGATATAAAAAGAACAAAAGTCGAAGACGAGGAAGCATTCATTGGAAAGTGTTTAAAAACAACAGTCACACAAACTATTATGAGTTGTTGGATTATCAAATAAGAACCTCCTGACTAAATCAAAACGATTAATGTCAGGAGGTTCTATTTAAATACGTTCTTTATTTTTATAATTCGGAAGCATACTTGTTTAACTCTTTACTCATCGAGTGAATTTTGGTAATGATGTTAGAGATTTCTTCAGTAGAGGATACCTGGTCTTGTCCAACAATAACAACCTCTTGTATGGAAGCTGTAATCTCATTCACAGACTCTTGGATGTTAGTTAATGTTTGTCTTATTTTTTCTGTGGAAGAAACTGTTTCTAAAGAAAGTTTTCTTATTTCATTAGCGACTACTGTGAAGCCAAGACCTTTATCACCAGCCCTTGCTGCTTCAATAGCAGCATTTAACCCTAAAAGATTTGTTTGATTAGCGACTCTCTTAATGAAATTTAGTACTTCATCCGTATTATTCACTTCTTCCGAAGCACGATTGGACTTTTCTAACAATACATTACTTATTTTTGAGAGACCTTCCGAGCCATCTGTTATAGATACAACACGATTATTAGCTTGTTCAAGTGATTGTTCAATCTGCTCTGAAATGGTTCTAAGTTGTTTTTCGTTTTGTTTTTGTAATTGAATGGCTAATGCTCCAATGACCTGACCATTATCTACAATAGGTGCAGCTGATCCAGTAAACGGAATTCCAAAGAATTCGGATGGAACTTCTTCGTTTATTACTATCATGTTTTTAATACAATCTGCTAATGGTTCGCGTGGATTGATTTTAGTACCAGCTCTTGCTCCTATATCTATTTTACGCCCAGGATGATAAGCAATCCATTCTTGCGTATTTGTTAATCCAATAGCTATGTCTGGTAACATCGAGTGGAATATAGGTAAGATTTCTAAATAGTTTTGTAGATTTGGATGAATGGCTGAATTCGAATTTAAAATTTTAATATTAGTCATTTTCTAATTTTCCTTTTCTACTAAAAGATGGATTTTAATTTATCTTATCACTAGTAATTAAAATTGTCTGCTAAATAATATTTTTTGGTGCTCCATTACTATTATCGTTATGAATTTTCTATTAAATTAGGGGATATAAGCTTTATTATAATTAATCGTCTTATTCCTAATATTTTTCTCTTTATAATAAATACAAATTGTGTTCCAACTGTTGATTTGATTGAAAATTAGAACAAGACCTACATATTGTTTCTGGTCATAATGTTCTCGAGTTCGCTGATAAAGTTCGTCTGGAACACGTTTCATTGGGATTAATGTCAAGTGCTCTGTTAATTCTTAAGCAACTTTTTCTGCTTCAGTGTAGAATTCACTCTTTCTATGCATTGACACAGTAAAGTCGCTGTTCGGTTTTACCCATTTTTGGGGCATCGGTTGTATGCATATTCAAACAAAATGCACATCCGTTAATTTGAGAAGCACGAATTTTAATTAGCTCACGAAGTTTTCGTTCGATAGCTGTAGTTTTCGTATATTTCTCCATTTCCATCATATCGTATTTATTCAAGATGAAATCCAACTGTAAAGAGTAATTAGGGTTGCTTCGCAGTAAGTAGATAATGTGTAATAAAAGAGAAGATGCTTATTTAGCTAACACGTGCTTCAGTAAAAAATAATATCAAAGTAAATGAGCCAGTAGAAAACATCCTAGCTCGTTTTTTATGTATACTTCTATCAGCTTTACGTTTAACATAGCCAAAAATTAAAATATACTGAATGAAAACAGATCACAAAAGGAGATACAAATGAATAATAAACGAAACTTGATTTTATATATTGCGGCTAGCTTAGACGGATATATAGCTACGGAAGATGATTCTTTAGATTGGCTATTTAATGTAGAGGGCGAGGGTGATAATGGAATATCAGAGTTTTATGAGACGGTAGATACCGTTTTAATGGGTAAAAAAACATATGACTGGATAGTAAAACATGAATCAGGAGAATTCCCATATAAAAATAAAGAATGTTACGTATTTACAAGATCCACTATGGAAGATACCGAAGATGTTAAATTTACTAATAAAAACGTCGTGGGTTTAACCAACGAACTGAAGAGCCAAGAAGGAAGTAACATATGGCTTGTAGGCGGAGGCGAATTATTACAATCATTTTTAAAAGAAAAGCTAGTAGATGAAATTATTTTAACAGTAGCGCCAACTATCATCGGAAAAGGAATTCCGTTATTCAATAAAGGAGATTATCAGTTAGACCTTATATTGAAAGGAACTAGAACCTTCAACCAGTTTGTAGAACTACATTATGAAGTTAAAAAGTAAATGCATATATGAGGTGTGAATTAAATGCGACTCCCCATGAATATTACCGGCTTAGCAAATAGTACAATTGAAATGAATGAGATGGATGGAGACCTATTTAAAAAGTTAGGATACGAAATTGCTAGAAAGACTAATGGTAAAATAATTGGTTTTTTTCACCGAGCTACCCATTGAATTATTTTCGTATAGACATTGAGGTAGATAAAAAAGTGGTGTCGATTCTACTGCATCAGTATTTTCCATATGCATCCATTGTATTATATGAAAATGAACTCCAGCTACAATTTATAGAGTATGATAATTTATCCACTGAGCTGAGTCCATATTATACAGTTTTAGAAGCAGCTTTTTTAAATGATCCGTTTAATCCTAACGCTCATGATTTATCAGAGGATGAATTAAAAAATGTGAAGTATTGGCGTCCGAATAATAATGGAGAGGTTATTTTTAATTGTTGGGATTAGTTATATTCTTGAGAAATGGAAGGAAACATGCTGAATATATTTTTGGAATATCAGAGGCAGCTAAAATTGAAAAACCAAGATTATCACCAGCTTCCTTCAATAAAGAACATTCTAATAAAAAGTATGTTTTGACCTCATTCAAAATAGCTGATCAGGAAAGAAAGATAAGAAGAATTCTAAGGATAGAAAGGGTGTTGAAGTGAAGGTCAATCATATAATTCGCCTCGAAAACGGATTAGCTTTCGGGATTTCCTTTTTTATTTATATGCAGCTGGACTTTCCAATCTGGTTGTTTTTTTTACTATTATTCGTTCCTGATATTACGATGATCGGTTATACAATTAATAATAAAATTGGTGCAACCATTTATAATGTTGGTCACAGTTTTATTTTTCCTATACTT
Source organism: uncultured Psychrobacillus sp. (assembly GCF_938022135.1). NCBI lineage: Bacteria > Bacillati > Bacillota > Bacilli > Caryophanales > Bacillaceae > Psychrobacillus > uncultured Psychrobacillus sp. The sequence continues at coordinate 4,367 of NZ_CALIED010000093.1, read as the reverse complement.
TTAACATTAGGTTACTTCTACTTTTTAAAAGATTATTTGCTTATAATTTCTATTATTTGGGTAGCCCATATTTTTATGGATAGACTTTTTGGCTTTGGATTAAAGTACCAAGAATCTTTTAAAGAAACTCATATGCAAAGGCTTTAAAATTAAAGTGAGATTTTTTATAGTCATATAAAAAGCGTCTAATCAGTCACACAACTGGTTAGACGCTTTTCTTTAAAGCTTATACTGTTCTCTAATCAAGTAGGAAACCCACTTGCATTGAGGGTGGTTTTTAATATTCTCTAAAAGACCTTTTATAAGTGCGAGACTCGGAGTTTCGGTTAGGAGGTGATTTTTTAAAATTTGAAGCGTTTCCTTTTCGATTGGCTCTTCTATTTCTAGTAGAATCTGATTGATTAACTCAAGTATTTGCATATCTTTATCGGTGTTTTCTTTTATAACCTTTTGCATAATTTGAGCACTATCTGTTGAGATTAAAGGAATCGTTGAATGTTTTGCTAATACTTTCGTCTTTTCTACAAGTGACTTAGTTAGCGTGTCTATATCAATTGGTAATTCAAAGAATAGATAGAGGTCGATATATATTTTCATAAAGCCTTTTATGCAAATAAGTAAGTCATATTTTGTTTCTTCATAAGTTAAATCTAACTTGTCTACCATATAAAGAATAATTTCATTTAATAGATTGTCATAATAAGTTAGTTTTTTTAATAAATCATCGTTTACCGTATGTGTCTGTTCCTTGAAGAAGATTTTAGCAAAAGTAGAGTTTTCTTGAAATGCCTTGTTGGCAGTGTAGAAAAAGGTATATAGCATATCGTCAGAATGTGAACATTCTTTGACCGAGTAGTCAATTTCTGAAATAATCTGCTTCATAAAGCAATCTACCAAAGAAGTGATGAGCTCATCTTTGGATTTATAGGAAAGGTAGAAAGCACCTTTAGAAATGCCGCAATGGTCAGTGATTTGTTGGACTGAGGTAGCCTCAAAACCTTGCTTTGCAAAAAGTTCTAATGCTTTATCCATTATTAATTGTTTCTTTACCATATCTTATCGCTCCCAATGGTTATTGTTGACAAATGACCAATTAGTCATTATTATAAATAAATGAGTTTGATAAGTCAAATGAGGGTAGGTGCAAGTGTGAAAGGTTTAGTGAATTTTGTACTAAAAAATAAGTTAGCGGTATGGTTATTGACTATTATCATTACTGTTTCCGGTATTTATTCAGGTACAAGAATGAAGATGGAGACCATTCCAGATATTTCGATCCCATTCTTAATGGTGATGGATGTTTATCCAGGTGCGACTCCTGAAAAAGTTATGGAAGATATCTCGATGCCTTTTGAGAAAGCGTTAGAAGGACTAGAGGATGTTAAATCGGTATATTCCAATTCCTATTCGAATATGTCTAATATTCAAGTAGAGTACGAATATGGCACAGACATGGATGAAGCAAAACGCGCATTGGAGTCTGCATTGGATACGATCTCCTTACCTGAAGGAGCAATGGAGCCAACTATTACGGCAATAAGCATGAATATGATGCCGGTAGCAGCCCTAAGCGTAAGTAGCACAGAAGAAGATATCGTAGAGCTAACATCGACAGTAGAAGAAATTTTACTACCGAAAATTGAAAAAATAGATGGTGTTGGGTCTGCTACTATAACAGGCCAGCATATTGAAGAAGTAGAGCTTACATATGACGAAGCAAAAATGGCCGAACTAGATGTAACTCAAGATACAGTAAAACAAATGATCCAAGCAAGTGATATGGCAGTATCCTTAGGATTGTTTGAATTTGAAGAAGGCGAGCAGGCAGTAGCGGTTGACGGTAAGTTCATGACAGCCGACGAACTGAAAGAAATGCTTATCCCTGTTACACCTTCTGCTACAAACCCATCTCCTTTTGTAAAACTTGGAGATATTGCTTCTATAGAAGTAGTTGGTAAAGTAGAATCGGTTTCCCGTACAAATGGGAAAGATGCAATTGCAATCCAAATTGTAAAAAATCCAGATGCTAACACTGTAACAGTAGTAAATGCAGTGAAAGATTTAATCGCAGAAGAAGAAAAGAACATTGATGGTTTAGTGATTGATGTTTCCTTAGACCAAGGTGCTCCTATTGAAGATTCAGTATTTACAATGGTTGAAAAAGCATTGTTTGGTGGATTAATCGCCGTGCTGATTATTCTATTGTTCTTACGTGATTTTAAATCTACAATTATTTCTATTGTGTCTATACCAGTTTCTATTTTTATGGCATTACTGCTATTAAATTGGTTAGATATTACGTTAAATATTATGACACTTGGAGCCGTTACCGTAGCAATTGGACGTGTAATCGATGACTCGATTGTTGTTGTAGAGAACATTTATAGACGCCTTCACTTAAAAGGCGAACCATTAACAGGCCGTGCCCTTGTTCGTGAAGCAACGATTGAGATGTTCAAACCAATCCTTTCTTCTACATTGGTAACGGTAGCGGTATTTGCTCCATTAATCTTTGTAGGTGGTATGGTTGGAGAATTGTTCATGCCATTCGCATTAACAATGACATTTGCTCTTGGTGCATCACTGTTAGTAGCAATTACAATCGTACCTGCAATGTCTCACTTCTTATTTAAGAAGAAATTGTACGCTGAAAAAACAGAAAGTAATCATAAAGAGCAAGGTAAGTTAGCTGGTAGCTATAAAAAAGTTCTAGAGTGGACATTAAACCACAAAATTATTACTTCCCTTGTATCGGTTGCATTACTAGTAGGTAGCTTGATGCTTACGCCGTTAATCGGTTTCAGTTTCTTGGGTAGTGAAGAAGAAAAAGTAATGTATTTGACTTACACTCCAAAAGCTGGTGAGCTAAAAGAAGACACATTGGCAAACGTCACTAAAGTTGAAGAAGAGATGCTTAAACGTAAGGATATTGATATCACTCAAGTATCTATCAACGGTGACGGCGCAAATGACATGACTGCAATGATGGGCGGAGGTTCAGGCGGCGCATTAATGTACTTGATCTTTGATGAGGATATGGAAGACTTCCCAGGTGCTCGTGAGGAAATCGAGGAATATGTGTTCAACATTGGTCAAACTGGCGAATGGAAGAGCCAAAACTTCTCAAGTATGTCCATGTCGACAAATGAAATTAGCTATACATTCTATAGTGAAGATTTAGATAAGTTGAACGAAGCTGTTGCAATGGTTGAAGAAGTAATGGGAGAAACAAAAGGATTAGAAGATGTTTCTTCGAGTGCTGAAGACAGCTACGTAGAGTATACATTCCAAGTAGCTCAAGATGAATTATTGCAGTACGGTTTAACAACTGGTCAAATCGTTGGGATGTTGAGTCCTTCCACTACGGAGGAAGTATTAACGACAGTTGAAAAAGAAGGAAATGATTTAGAGGTTATTGTACAGCAAGAACAAACAGCAACACCTAAATCGATTGATGATATTTTAGCTAGAGAAGTACCGACAGCAATGGGAACTACAATGCCATTGTCTGAATTAGTAACAGTAGAAGAGGGTTACGCTCTAAATACGCTTGCTCGTAGTAAGGGTGAATACTATGCTTCTGTATCCGCTACAATTCAAGATGATGATATTTCAAAAGCATCTGCAGATGTAGATAAAGCGATTGAAAAGCTAGATTTACCTAAAGGCGTTACAGTTGGTGTTGCCGGTGTAACTGCAGATATGAATGAAACATTCACTCAGCTTGGAGTAGCAATGCTTGCAGCAATTGCGATTGTTTACTTTATATTAGTAGTAACATTTGGTGAAGGTATTGCACCATTAGCTATCCTATTCTCATTACCATTCGCAGTAATTGGTTCATTTGCAGGTTTATGGATTGCAAACGAAACAATATCCGTATCTGTTATGATGGGTCTTCTCATGTTGATTGGTATCGTTGTCACGAATGCCATTGTATTAGTTGACCGAATCATTCATATGGAACGCGAAGGTATGAATATGCGTGAAGCGATCCTTGAAGCTGGTGCAACTCGCTTACGTCCTATTCTGATGACAGCTATTGCAACCATTGGAGCACTCGCACCATTAGCAGTAGGATCAGGCGGCGGTGGTTTAATCTCGAAAGGATTAGGTATCACGGTTATTGGTGGTCTAGCAAGTTCTACGCTACTAACATTAATCATCGTTCCAATCGTTTACGAGGTTCTATCGAAGCTATTTAAGAAAAAACGTAACGAAGTACAAGATAATTAAATAAGAGAAACGCCTGTGGGATTAAATTCTCACAGGCGTTTTTTTAGGCTATGTTAAAGAGTAGGGTTGATTTATAATGCAAAGAAATCTTAAATCAGAGAGTAGAATTGATTTTTCGCCCCAGCCGGACG
>NZ_CALIED010000092.1:0-11003 GCF_938022135.1 uncultured Psychrobacillus sp. | reverse complement strand
AAAAAAGACTGTAGGCAAACTCCAAAATTTTTGGAGTTTGTCTACAGTCTGAGGCATCCAATTATATAATAATTGAATGCCTCATGTTACTGTTATTTTATAGAGAAATGTATCTCAATGGATTCACTGAGTTACCAGCCATACCTTCCCAATATCCTAAATGGATTTCAAAGTGAAGATGTGGTCCAGTGGAATTACCTGTAGTTCCGATTGCTCCGATACGTTGACCTTTAGAGACAACTTGTCCAACTCCTACACCTATACTGCTTAAATGAGCATATAATGAAGTGAAAGTTTGACCATCAATAGAATGTGTCACCATAATTACATTACCGTATGTGCTTAAAGGTGATGCATACGATACGACTCCATCAGCAGCCGATAACACTGGTGTTCCAGTGCTGTTGGCAATATCTATACCATAATGCATTTTTCCTTTACCGTAGATTGGATGCATTCTGTATCCATAACCAGAAGTAAAGCTTCCTGATGCAGGTTTTGTCCAGTTACCAGCTGAAACGGCAGGAATCGCAGTTGAAGATCCGCTAGCAGCCTGCTGACGTTTACGTTCTGCAGCCGCTTTCTTCTTTTTCTCTTCTGCTGCTTTTCTAGCTATTTCTGCTTGACGCTTTTGCTCTGCAACAATTTTATCTTGTATTGCTTTATCTAAATTTAAAACTTCTTCATATTCTGTTTCCATCTGTTCTTTGTCTTCCAGAAGCTTAGCTTGTTCCACTTCTAGTTGATCTACTAATGTGCTCTTAGAAGATTTTTGACCATCTAAATTAGCTTTTAAGGAAACAAGCTGATTTTTACTTGCTTCTTGCTCTTGACGTTTCTTCTCTAGGCTTGCCGTTTGCTCTTCAAGTTCTTTTTTATCTTCTGCCTGCTCTTTTAGAATTTTACGGTCAGCTTCCATCAATGTATTAACTGCTGAAAAGCGGTCAATAAAATCTACAAAGCTATTAGCTCCAAGTAATACGTCTAAATAATTGACTGATCCACCACTAACTTGAACAGCTCTTATTCTTTCTTTTAGCAATTCATCGCGAGCTGCAATTTTCTGTTCTAACTCAGCGATAGAGGCTTTTAATGCTTCGATTTCGCTTGTAGTTTTTTCAATCTCATTTAAAACCGCTGAAATACTTTTTTCAGTTGCCATAATTTTATTATCCAACTCTTGAATTTGAGCCATAATTTGATCAATTTTAGACTCGTTAGTATCAATTTTTGTTTCAGTTTCTTTAATATTCGATTGAATAGTGCTCTTCTTTTCTTGGATGTTCTGTTTTTCTTTTTTAAGGTCGTCCAATGAATTGGCAAGAGCGCTTGGCGTGTTAAATAGTAGCGCTCCGGATGCAGCGATTGCAACAATACGCAACATCCATTTGGATTGTTTTCTCAAATCTTATTGCTCCTTTCAAGATACCTTCTTATACTCGTAAAAATTTTCTAACTGACATGAAACTACCCCAAATACCGATTAAAACTCCCATTAATAGAATTAATGCGTTTAACTGATAAATGAATGGGGAAAACTCTAGTAAATTAAATAAATTTCCTAGCTCTAATTTAGGCTGTAAAGCATTATAAAGATTATAGTAAAGCACCGTAACTAACGTGATTGGTACAATCGCTCCTAAAATACCAAGCCACATACCTTCTAATATGAAAGGGATACGGATAAACCAGTTTGTAGCTCCAACTAGTTTCATAATCTCTATATCTCGTCGTCTAGCAACAATCGTAATTCGAATAGTATTCGAAATTAAGAACATAGCTGTAAATAATAGAGCAAGGATCAACACTACGCCCACGTTTCTACCCATATTAAGTACAGAGAATAATCTTTCTATTTTACCTTCTCCGTAGCTGACCTCAAATGTGTTATCTAACTTATCGATTTCCTTCGCAATCGCTTCAGTCTCTTGAGGATCTACCGCTTTTGCATAAAAAACATTATGTAATGGGTTTTCTTGTTCATATAACTCTAAATCTGATCCAAAATCCATAACAAGTTTCTTTAGTTCTTCTCCCTTAGTCGCATATACTAGCTCTGCAACACCTGGAATATTTTTAATGTCTTCTTCCAGCTTGGTGATTTCTTCTTCACTTGCTGTCAATTCGACGTAAATTTTTACTTCTACGTCTCTTTCTAGGTCGTCTGCTACTTTATTTAAATTCATCATAATCATGACGAATACGCCTACCAGTAATAATGTAACGGTAACAGCACTGACGGATGCAAATGTCATCCAACCATTTCTGCTGATACTTTTTAAGCTATCTCTAAAGTGTCGTCCTGCTGTTCTAGCCTTCATATCCGTAATCTCCTCCGTACTCGTCTCGAGTGATTAAGCCACCCTCAACTACAATAACACGGTGTCGAATTGTATTTACAATTTCTCTATTATGAGTTGCCATAACAATTGTAGTTCCTCGGGAATTAATTTCTTCAAATGTGTTCATAATTTCCCATGAAGTTTCGGGGTCTAAATTTCCGGTCGGCTCATCTGCAATTACTAGTTTAGGAGTATTCACAATGGAGCGCGCTATAGAAACACGTTGTTGTTCCCCGCCTGATAGTTCTGTCGGGAACATTCTAGCTTTATTTTTTAGTCCCACTAGCTCCAATACATCCATTACTTTTTTCCGGATCACCTTAGGGGATTCCTCTATTACTTCTAAAGCAAAGGCAACGTTTTCATATACGTTCAGTCGAGGAAGTAGTTTGAAATCTTGAAAGACAACGCCAATCTGTCTTCTTAAGTAAGGAACATTTTTATTTTTTAAGGTTGCTAAATTCATACCATTGACTATAATCGTACCTGACGTTGGGCGTTCTTCTCGATACATCATTTTAATAAATGTCGATTTTCCTGCACCACTGGGTCCAACTACGTATACAAATTCGCCCTGCTTAATATTTACGTCAATCCCGTTAGCTGCAACAATACCATTAGGATATTTTTTATAGACTTTAGTCATTTCTATCATTTTATACCACCTAATTACTTTCTTTTATTAAATACAACAATGCTTATTATAACACTTGATGTCTTTCTTAATGTTACAAATAGATTTCATTTTGTAGGTAAATTTAGTCAGAAAAACTAAAATATTAGCGATTTTTCAGTTTTTTTAGTGTTTTTTACTCAGTTACAAAAGGACTATACCCTTTATTTCTACACTTTCTTTCATAATTCCTGCTATATTTTCTTGCCAGAGAAAATATTAACAACTACAGGTTTATTTCTCCAATATAGTTAACATTCTGTGAAAATCGACAAATAAAGCTATGAAGTTGGGATCGTTTCTTGGTGCGAATTTGGGATGTGATATGAGGGTCTTGTAATATTTATGGGATTTTTTGGACGAAATTGATTGAGTTTGGATAGGTATTGGAGATTAATGGATGATGATAGGTGCGGGTTTTGGGGATTTAGGTGACATTTTGCCGTTTTTATGTGCGTTTCGCTGGAGGTTAGGTGATACCTTCACTATGTTTAGGTGCGTTTGGCGTAGTTAGGTGCGGGTTCCTGAGTTTTAGGTGACACTTTGCTGTTTTTATGTGCGTTTCCCTGGAGGTTAGGTGATACCTTCTCTATGTTTAGGTGCGTTTTGCGTAGTTAGGTGCGGGTTCCTGAGTTTTAGGTGACACTTTGCTTTATTTATGTGCGTCTCACTGGAGGTTAGGTTACACCAGCACTATAATTAGGTGCTTTTTGCGTAGTTAGGTGCGGACTCTTAGGATTTAGGTGACACTCCGCTCTTTTTATGTGCGTTTCGCTTGGGTTTAGGTGATACCTTCTCTATGTTTAGGTGCGTTTGGTGGGGTTAGGTGCAGATTCCTGAGTTTTAAGTGACATTTTGCTTTTTTTATGTGCGTTTTACTAGGTTTTAGGTTACACCTTCTCTATGTTTAGGTGCGTTTTGCGTAGTTAGGTGCGGATTCCTGAGTTTTAGGTGACACTTTGCTTTATTTATGTGCGTCTCGCTGGAGGTTAGGTGATACCTCTAGAAACTAGTTAGAGTAATTCAACTATATGGGCGGATATCTCACCTTTATGGGACACCTTCACTTACTTTATGGGCGCTTTCCTCTTACTTATGGGACACTTCCCTCAACCCTATGGGCGCTTTTCAACTTTACGGGCGGATACCTCGCCTTTATGGGACACTTCCTTCTATGGGCACTGTCTTATCCCAACAAAAAAACAGCTACCGATAAAAGTAGCTGCTTGTCCACTATATTATTTTTTCTCCGCTAACCATGCAGCAACTGCTTCTGCATCAGCGCCTTCAATGATTTTACCCGGCATTGCGCCTCTACCATTTAAAATAACATTTAAGATCTCATCTTCTGATAAGCGAGAACCTACATCAGCAAGAGCTGGGAAATTACCTTGACCTTCTAAATTTCCGCCGTGACAGCTAATACATTTAGAATTTACAATTTTTTCAGCATCTACAGACGCGGTTTCAGTCGAATCAGTTGTACCAGTGTCAGTTGTGCCAGTATCTTTTGCTTCGTCGTCTCCACCGCCACAAGCAGCAAGCATAAGACCTGCTCCAAAGATAACAGCTAATAATTTTTTATTCATTTAGTTAACCTCCCTCAACATTATGAATGCACTCATATTATACCAAATTTAGTACCTTTTGAAACCTTCTCCTAATACCTCATAGGCATCAGAAACTATTACAAATGCAGTGGGGTCAATGGTTTGAACCACTTGTTTCATCTTTGTGAACTCAGTCTGATACGCCACCACCATAAGGATAGATTTCTCTTCATTGGTATATCCACCATATGCAGGTAGTTTAGTTACCCCTCGATCAATCTCCTTATAGATAGCATCTCTCATTTCGTCCTGTTTATTCGTAATGATATAAATCATTTTTGATTGGCTAAATCCTAGCTGCACAATATCGATTGTTTTAGTAGTTACAAATAAACCTATTAAAGCGTATAAAGCTTGTTCAATATCAAATACTACGGCAGCACTCAACACAATTAGGCCATCGATTAGTAATACACTTCGCCCCAAAGAAAATCCAGTATATTTGGTTATGATTTGAGCTGCTAAGTCTGTTCCGCCTGTTGACGCGCCGCCTCTAAAAACAATTCCTAAACCTAGGCCAACCGTAATACCTCCGAATAATGCACCTAACAAAGGATTATATGTCCATGGTTCCCAGCTTGCAGTTAGCAAAACTACTGCAGGTAAAACTAAGGTTCCTACAAAAGATTTAATCCCAAATTTTGCACCAAGAAATATTAAGCCTGCGATAAACAAAGGAATGTTAAAAGCATATTGAACAAGTCCAGGCTCCCAACCAAATACTCCTTTTAATATGGTACTTATCCCACTAACTCCACCAGAGGCAACCTGGTTTGGCAATAAAAAGACATTAAAACCAAGTGCTATGATAGCGGCACCAACGATTACGTAAAAGTAATCTCGAGCATTCGCCATCCAAGGAGAAATTTCTTTATGAACTCTATTATTTGTCGTAGTAGTCATTACTATTCCTCTTTCATGTAAATTCTTTTATTCAACCTGAAATAGTATAACAACAGAAAAGAATTTTGTGAACTTTAGCAAGATGGTGTATTAACAGGCTACTTGCACAAAATAAAAAAGCGTATCTAAATTAAATTAGATACACTTTTAGCTTCATCCATTACTTACTAATAGATTGTGCTTCCTTATAGGTTTCGTCGATATAATCCGAAATGGCCAGCTGATCCTCTGTGATATTGACTAAGGTTGCATTGATTTCCTCGACAGTAGCCGTGCTTTCTTCAATGATTGCAGCAAACTCTGTTGTACTTACATTGATGGATTCGCTGTTTTCAGCAATTGTTTCTATCTCTTTTAAATAGCTTGTTAATGATAACTGAAGCGTCTTCATCGTTTCAAACAGACCTTTGAAGGACTCATTGGATTGTTCCGCTGTTTCAGCTTGTGAGTGCGTTTGTGCTAACCCTAATTTCAGCTTTTGAAGAGCAGCCTCGTTAAATTTATTGACATTGTTAAGATTATCATCTATTTTCTCTACAGTTTGATTGGTTACCCCTGCAAGTTTTCGAATCTCTTCAGCTACTACAGAAAATCCTTTGCCATGCTCTCCGGCTCTGGCAGCTTCGATAGAGGCATTCAATGCTAATAAATTTGTTTGCTCTGTAATTTGTCGAATATCTTTAGCAAACTGATTTGTTTCATTAATTTTTTCGAACAAGTTTTGAAATGTTTCATTTAACTCTTCAAAAAAGATTGTAAATTGGGTAATATCTTTTGTCATTTCTGCCATCACTTTTGAGCCCTCTGAAGCATCTTGCCCAGCAGATTCTGCCTTTTGAACGATTAACTCTAAGTTGTTTGCCATTTCTTTTACTGAGCTGCTAGTTGCTTCCGTATTTCGTACTATATCAGACACATGATCTGCCTGACGTTGAGCACCAACACTCACTTCCCCTACTGCATAAAGCATTTCCTGCTGTGCAATATTAGCGGATTGTGTACTTGTGCGAATCTGTTCTAAATTGGTTGAAATAACATGAACTGCATTTTCCAACTTTTCATTCAAGATACTGTCTTCCTGGGCCTTAATAGCTGCATCCTCTGTTAGTTCTTGCATTCTATTAAATACAGATTTACTTTGAATAACCTGTAAATAGACACCTAATGCCATTATAAATTGAATATAAAATACGTTCACTGTTTGTCCATCAAATACATTAGGTTCATCATTTATAACATTTACAAATAAGGCAAAAGCGGAAAGAATATATCCATAAATAAAAATAAATTTGTCATTATGGATACTACTTAATACCAGAACGAAAAATGCCAAAATAATGGTTCCTAGACTGACTGTATTAAAATATGCAGTACTGCTAGCAGTAATCGCACCAAATAATATAATTATGTAAGGAAATATCTTAGCAATTTCAATTGACTTTGACTTTCTAGCAAGGAAATAAAAAATTATGGATATAGCAAATGGTATACCTATAGAAAAGATAATTGCTGATTCGGCCTTTATGAGAATTTGAACTAAGAGTCCTAATCCTACTGCGAGGGCATAAGCCAAATAAAGGATTGTATTTTTTCTTAGCAAATCCTTTTTTTTCAATTCATGCATGTTCATATTCTTTTCCCCAATCCCCATATAAAATAGTAAAAATCCCATACTATTTTATTATAGCATGGGATTTTTTACCGTCTATTAATTTATTTTAGAGCGTAAGTAGGCATGAATGAATGGGTCAATTTCCCCATCCACGACTGCATGGACATTTCCACTTTCCTCATTGGTACGGTGATCCTTAACCATGGAGTAAGGGTGGAATACATAGGAACGAATCTGGCTTCCCCATCCAATCTCTTTTTGTTCTCCACGAATTTCAGCAAGCTGAGCTTCCTGTTCTTCGATTTTTAATTGGTACAGCTTTGATTTTAAAAGCTTCATTGCGTGCTCACGGTTTTTGATCTGTGAACGCTCTGATTGGCATGTTACAACCGAGTTAGTTGGTAAGTGAGTGATACGGACAGCGGAGTCCGTTGTATTGATATGCTGACCACCTGCACCAGTTGCACGATACGTATCAATTTTCAAATCTTCTGTACGGATTTCAATTTCAATCTCATCCGTAAATTCAGGCATTACCTCACACGACACGAAGGACGTATGACGACGACCAGACGAATCAAACGGTGAGATACGCACAAGACGATGTACACCTTTTTCTGCTTTTAAGTAACCATAGGCATTGTGGCCTTTGATCAGTAACGTAACCGATTTAATACCTGCTTCGTCTCCTGGCAAGTAATCGATTGTTTCTACTTTAAAGCCACGTTTGTCTGCCCAACGCTGATACATACGTAAAAGAATTGAACCCCAGTCCTGAGACTCGGTTCCCCCAGCACCTGGATGTAATTCTAAAATAGCATTGTGCTTGTCATATTCCTCACTTAAAAGAAGTTGTAGCTCAAACTCACCAAGCGCTGCAGTAAATTCTTTCAACTCACTGCCAAGCTCTTCTTGTAATTCTTCATCCGGAACTTCTTTTAATAACTCTAACGTCATTTCTAAGTTTTCTTGTGTAGACATCAGGTTGTTGTATTGCTCCACTATGCCTTTTAAAGCGTTTAACTCATTGATGACCTTTTGAGCTCCTTGGGAATCATCCCAAAAGTCAGGAAAAGTCATTAATTCCTCTAGCTCTTGTATACGAACCTCTTTGTTTTCTAAGTCAAAGAGACCCCCTAAAGTCATTTAACTTGCCCGCCGTACGGTCTAATTCATTTCTTACAACTGAAATTTCTATCATTTTTTATTTCCTCCGAATATCTCTATTATCTAACTGCTCCGTGGCAATTTTTAAACTTTTCTCCACTACCACATGGGCATGGTTCGTTACGTCCTACTGTTGCTTGCTTGCGAACAGGTTTTTTCTTTACAGGACCGCCTTCTTCTTTTGGATTTACAGCTTGCCCTTTTGCTACCTCTTCACGCTCTAGGTTGTTACGAATTTCTGCTTTCATCGCATATTTAGCAACATCTTCTTGGACTGACTCAACCATTGCCTCGAACATTGCAAAGCCTTCACTTTGATATTCACGAAGCGGATCTGTTTGACCATATGCACGTAAGTGAATCCCTTGGCGAAGCTGATCCATTGCATCAATATGATCGATCCATTTCGAGTCAATTGAACGAAGCAGTACAACTTTTTCAAATTCACGCATACGTTCAGCTGTCATTTCTTCTTCTTTTGCATCATAGAAGGAGATTACTTCTTCTTTAATCTTCTCAATAACTTCTTCTTGAGAAAGATTTTCTAAAGTTTCTTGCGTAATAACACCCTCTGGAAGCATATTCGCTTGAATATAATCCTCTATCGCTTTGTAATTCCACTCTGCTTTATTTTCCGCGTTAGTGTGCGTAGTTACAAGACGTTCAATAACAGCGAAAATCATGGTTTCCACTAAGTCACGCATGTTTTCTGTTTCCAGAACTTCATTACGCTCTTTGTAGATGATTTCACGTTGCTGACGTAATACATCGTCATATTGCAGCAATCGCTTACGAGAGTCAAAGTTGTTACCCTCTACTCGTTTTTGAGCAGATTCTACCGCACGTGACACCATTTTAGATTGGATTGGTTGTGAATCATCCATACCCATCTTAGACATCATATTACGCATATTATCTGAACCAAATCGACGCATTAGTTCATCTTCCATAGAAAGATAGAATTGTGTTACCCCTGGATCTCCTTGACGTCCTGAACGACCACGTAGCTGATTATCAATACGTCTAGATTCATGACGCTCTGTACCAATAACAGCTAACCCGCCAACTTCTAGTACCCCATCTCCAAGTTTGATATCTGTACCACGTCCAGCCATGTTAGTGGCAATCGTCACAGAACCAAGGTGTCCAGCTGTTGCAATTATTTCTGCCTCATGCTCATGGTTTTTTGCATTTAATACATTATGCTTAATGCCATGCTTTGTTAACAGCTTGGAAATGATTTCAGAAGTTTCAATGGCAACCGTACCAATCAGTACTGGCTGACCTTTTTTATTTCGTTCAGCAATATCTGCAGCAACCGCTTCAAATTTCCCATTCATAGATGCATAGATTAAATCGGCACGATCATCTCTAGCAATTGGCTTATTCGTTGGTATCGCTATAACATTCATATTATAAATGTTACGGAATTCCTCTTCCTCCGTTTTAGCTGTACCAGTCATCCCTGACAGCTTGTCATACATACGGAAAAAGTTTTGGAACGTAATTGTAGCCATGGTCATGGATTCATTTTGAACCTCTAACCCTTCTTTTGCTTCAATAGCTTGATGCAAGCCATCACTATAGCGACGACCTTTCATCAAACGTCCAGTGAAGGAGTCAACGATTACTACGTCCCCATCTTGCACCACATAATCTACATCTAGATGCATAGAAACATGCGCCTTTAAGGATTGATTAATCGCATGGTTTAAGCGAACATGGGTTAAATCAAACAAGTTATCTATACGGAACGCCTTTTCAACTTTTTCCACACCTACATCAGTCAAAGTAACACCTTTTGTTGATTCTTCGTACGTGTAATCTTCTTCCTTCGTTAACGTACGAACAAAAGCATTGGCTTGCATATATAAAGCTGCAGCTTTGTTAGCCTGTCCTGAGATAATTAAAGGAGTTCTTGCTTCATCGATCAAAATCGAATCGACCTCATCAATTACCGCATAATGAAGCGGACGTTGTACTTTTTCTTCTTTATAAAGCACCATGTTGTCACGAAGATAATCGAAGCCAAGCTCATTATTGGTTGAATAAGTTACATCAGCAGCGTAAGCTTCACGTTTTTCATCTTTAGATAGAGAATTTAAATTCAATCCTACCGTTAAACCTAAGAAATTATATAATTTACCCATCTCTTCAGCATCACGACTAGAAAGATATTCATTGACAGTTACTACGTGTACGCCTTGTCCACTTAACGCATTTAAATAAACAGACATCGTGGAGGTAAGTGTTTTACCTTCCCCAGTTTTCATCTCTGCAATATTACCCTCGTTTAATGCAGCAGCACCCATAATTTGTACTCGGAAAGGATACAGTCCAAGTACTCGTCTAGCGCCTTCTCGCGCAACAGCAAATGCTTCTGGTAGAAGCTGGTCTAATTTCTCTCCACCGGCAAGTCTTTCACGGAATTCAACTGTTTTTGCACTTAATGCTTCATCAGAAAGAGCTTCCATCTCTCCTGCTAATGCTTCTACTTTATCTGCGATTTTTTCTAATCGTTTTAACTCGCGTTTATTTAAATCGAATACTTTATTCAGAACGTTAAGCATATTATATTCACTTCCCATTTAGTCTTACTCTCCATTTTACCATTCGTTACATAGTCACGCAAATGAGTAACACAAGAAAAGCGCAACCGCCTATCTCTGCCCCGACAGGCAAATGGAGAAAAGCGA
>NZ_CALIED010000091.1:0-64665 GCF_938022135.1 uncultured Psychrobacillus sp. | reverse complement strand
GCGACGAGCTTGCGCAGGAGCAGCTTTTATCCATTTGACCCCGAGGGGCAAGGCGATGAAGCTAGACATCAATTTACCCACAGGTTCAGAACTTTTTAATTTCCTAAACAACAAAAAAATCCCCTAAAAAGGGGACTTAAGCTTGCGATTTATGGTGAAATGGACATTTACCTTGAATCGGCTCAATGTCATCACCTATAAAGGATTGTTTCCATTCATTATGAGTTGGATCGCCGAAGTGACCGATATCTGGATGCTTAGGGAGCTGGTCCCATGCTTCTACACGTTTACGAACTTTCTCACGTGACATAATCCCACCTTTTTCCGTCCCTTCTAACCCCTCGAATATTTTCCGTGGTTGGAATCCTAGCACCATCGCGTTTCCTAAGTGTCGTGTCTTGCGCTTCTTATAGGCAGGTGCATTTCCGAATACGAATATTGGCTCCCCATTAAATCGAAAATCCCATAAATAGTGGTCAGGGTCACGAGGACTATCTTCCGGCCATTCCACCTCATCGACCTCATGTAAATACTGAAGGATATCCCAAAATTGCTTTCGGTAATCATCAATAGAACCCTCTTGTTCAAAAGGCTCAACAAATACAAAGAGACCATGTCTCTTATAGTTTGGTAATTTAAATAAGTCTAGAAAATCTGCTACTGCATAAGGTAAGTTACTCCAGTCATCTTGACTAATATAAGCATAGCGGAGCTCGCCTTTCAGTTCGCCACTCATTCCAAAAAAACACGGGAATGTTTTATCAGTTACCGTATTATGAAATGTTTCGTATTCCTTATACAGCCAACTCGGCAAGTCTGTTCTAGTTTTAAAGTCTTCCTTTGTTAATAACGCTTGTTCCTTAGTAATCATATAATCTCCTCCACTATCTTGTTCGCACAAATCTTTATGGGTCTTTACCCCTTACTCGATTTCCTGAAACAACAAATAAATTTTACCAATAGGTTATAAAATACTGATTTGGGGAATATAAAAGGTGAATGAATAAACTGGAGGATGAATTATAGTGAAGATGATAGAAGATATAACACAAATAAATTGTCAAAGTGAATATGGCTCACTAAAAAAGGTATTCTTATGTGAACCTCAATATATGGAAATTAAAGAAGTGATTAATGATGTTCAAAAACAATATATAAATGATAATATTGACCGATCTCTTGCCCTGTCCCAGCACAAGCAATTTGAACAAACTTTAAGGGAGGCAGGTATCGAGGTAATTAAACTAAAACCAAGTAAAGACCATCCTGAACAAGTCTTCACTAGAGATATTGGTTTTACTTTGGGTAATCATCTCTTTATTTCTGAAATGGCGAATCCCATTCGTCAAGGTGAAGAGAAGGTGCTTGCCGAGTGGATGAAGGAACATGATATAACATATAAGAAACTCTCCAATCATTCGATTGAAGGTGGCGATGTAATTGTTGACGGAAAACGTGTATTTATAGGGATTAGTCATCGCACAAGTCAGAATGCTATTCAAGATCTCCAAAGTGAATTACCTGATTTTGAAATTATCCCCATCCCTTTTAATCCAAAGTATTTGCACTTAGATTGTGTATTCAATATTCTTTCCCCAAAAGATGCATTAATTTATCCAGATGCGCTCGACCAGGAAACCTTCGAGCATTTATCAAGCATGTATCATTTGATAGAAGTGAGCGAACAGGAACAGTTCTCTATGGGGACCAATGTATTGTCGATTGGTCAAAATCGAGTACTGAGTTTACCTGTAAACCGTGGCGTGAACGACCAAATGAGAAAACACGGATACGAAGTGTTGGAGGTAGACTTTTCCGAAATTATTAAATCAGGCGGGTCATTCAGATGTTGTTCCATGCCCATTGTGCGACAATAAGCAAAAACTCTCTATGGAGACAGTAGGTGCAACGTTTTGAAGATAAAACAAGCTTAAAAATACGTTTTAAGCTTGTTTTATATTTCATTTCTCTAATAGTTCATTACGTTTCATAACTAATACGTATTTGGAATATTTTTGTATGCAAGCTTACAAATGACTGAAGCATGCTCAGGATATTTCTTTAGCAGCTCATCCTGTGTGAATAGTTCAAAGTCTTCATATTCAAAGCCCGGTGCAACCATACACCCAACTAAAGAAAATGCTCCCCCTTCTGAAACCGATGAACCAAAGATGGATTTTCCAGGCACAATTAATTGTGGGACTTCACCATTCACTAAATCTAATCCAAGCTTGTATTCATGGTAACTTCCTTCTTGATCAATTACATGGACGGTTAAAGGATCGCCTCCATGAAAATACCAAAGTTCATCTGATTTCAAACGATGTAAATGAGAGATATCTTTTTCCCCAAGTAAAAAGTATATACTTGTGTATAGCTTTCTATCTAATCCATTTGCACTTATTGTATTGTCAGAGGAAAAGGTTGAACGAAAGTATCCACCCTCTGCATGTGGCTCTAAGCCTAAATGCTCAATATAATAGGAAGCGTCCTTTTCCATCATACCTCCCTCATTTCTAAATGCTTCATGCAGTTAAATAGGTGGCAATGGTTTTTCTCATCTTTTAGCTCAACAATGGTAACTGAGGTATTTCCAATATCATTAGAGAATTCTCCACCTGGTATAAGTGCGTTAAAAACTCTTGCAAGAAAACCTCCATGACTAACAACTATTACTTTCTTACCTCGATGCGCTTTTTGTATATCCTCGATAAAGGACAAGCCTCTAGCGATAATAACATCTTCCTTCTCGAAGCCCATATCCTGCTCTCTCCAATTTAGACCCCACTTATCTACTCGTTCTTGCTCGGTAGTTCCCTCAATAAGGCCTCCACCAATTTCTCCCAAACGGATATCTGTATTAAAATTAATCTCAGGTAGCTTTTCAGCTATAATCTCAGCTGTACGCTTTGCTCTAATTAGTGGACTAGTATATATTACATCCCAATGCTCTTTTTCCATCCGCTCGGCAACTCGCTCTGCCATTAAAATACCTTCTTCATCTAACGGCACATCCGTTTTACCCTGAGCTCGTCCCTCTTTATTCCAAGCTGTCACACCATGTCTAATAAAAGCTATTGTAGTCATTTATAATAACCCCCTTTGTTCTAAGATAAGATAGAAAATACCTTTCGTAAAGTGCAGCCTAAAATGTTAATTATAAAAATAATTAACACTTGACCTTCACGCTACGTAAACCTTTACACTACATATATCAGGAGGTGAAGTAATGATATATACAATTCAGAAGCTTGGAGAACTTGCTGGAATTAGTACTCGAACTATTCGCTACTACGATGAAATTGATTTATTAAAACCAGCAAGCCTAAGCGAAGCAGGTTATAGAATGTACGGATCAGCGGAGGTAAATCGCCTTCAACAAATATTGTTTTACCGAGAGTTGGGGATAAGCTTGGGACAAATAAAAGAAATCCTCATTTCACCAGGATTCGACAGTACTGTTGCTTTAAAGGAGCATAAGGAAAAACTAATTCAAAAAAGAGCTCAGCTAGATTTGTTAATAAATAATGTGGATAAATCGATTCAAGAATATGAAAGGGGTATTAAAATGACAGACAAAGAAAAATTTGAAGGATTTAAACAAGAGCTTGTGGACAACAATGAGGATATGTACGGTGAGGAAATTCGAAACAATTATGGAAATGATGCTGTAGACCAATCCAATGCTATGCTAAAAAACATGACCAAAGAACAATATGAGGAGGTTGTAAAATTAGAGCAAGAGGTATTAGATAGCTTAAAAGAAGCGATTGCTGCTGGTGACCCAACAAGTAAACCCGGGCAAAAGACAGCAGAACTGCATAAACAGTGGATAAGTTTTCATTGGCCAAAATATTCAAAGGAAGCGCATGCAGGCCTAGCTGAAATGTATGTAGCAGACGAACGCTTTAAAGCTTATTACGATAAGGTGCAACCAGGTGCGGCGCAATTTTTACGTGATGCTATTGTAGAATATACTAAAAACTAGAAGGCTAGCCTTCTAGTTTTTTAAGAGTTGCTCTATTATGTGGATATCATCCGGATAAGCTAGTGGCAAGTTCTTCATATCGTCCAATGACTTCCAAGCAATCTCATGGATAAATTCATCTGGATCATGAATCGTTAATTCTCCACTTATAAATTCTACTATAAAGTACTCTACATAATACGAGATACCATAATCACTTAATACTCCACTTTTTTTATGTATCATTTCAATTGGACGAACAGTTAAGCCTGTCTCCTCCCAAAATTCTCGGACACAGCATTCTTCAAAGGTTTCCCCTTCCTCCACCGTCCCTGAAGGAACTGTCCACAGCTTATCCTCTCCCGGTGCTGCCTGTAAAACCATTAACACTTCTTTTCGCTCATTAAAAAAAACACCAGCCGCCCCTTGCCATTTAAACATTCTTTCCACTGCCCTTCCTAAGCTATAAAATATTATTCTTCTATTATACCGTACTGCTGGGTAGCATTACTAAATTATAGAAGCTACCCTACTTGTAGTGCATCCGCGCCTATTAACTACCATGGAGAGAGTGATCTATTAATCCGCCAAATTCGCCCGTAAATGTATATATACATCCATATATCGTTAATTCACCCATTAACCGGCCAGAATCGCCCACAAGCTTATTGAAAGTGTCCCATTACGGTCTCAGAATCTCCCATAAATCAAAAAATGTACCCTACCACACATTATTTTATCCAGTACCTTGCATTGTATAATAGCATATGGTATATTACTTCCAACGGTACTGTTTATTAAATAGTAGCGAAGGGAGTGAAGAAAAATGAATATACAATTTAAAAAGGGTGTACTAAATCTGTGCGTGCTTGTCTTATTGGATAAGCAGGATCGATATGGCTACGAACTTGTACAAAAAATATCAGATCAAATCTCGATTTCTGAGGGCTCAGTTTATCCACTCCTTAGACGATTAACAAAGGAAGGCTACTTCACAACTTATTTACAGGAATCAACAGAAGGTCCCCCACGTAAATATTATAAGCTGACGGATCTCGGTAGAACATATCTTCATGAGCAATTAAAGGAATGGAAAAGCTTTACGGATGGTGTGAATAATCTAATCGAAGAGGGTGTAAAAAATGACTGAGCAACAATTTATTAAGGAATTGGAACTTGCATTACATCAAATGACAGCTGACGAGCGTAACGAAATAGTATCGGATATTCGAGAGTATTTCTCTAATGCGCGAGAGGATGGGAAAACCGATATTGATATTTCTTCTTCACTTGGCTCTCCAAAGCAGATTGCACAGGAGCTTCTTGAAAACTATGTTCCGGTAAAGTCCCAGCCTAAAACATTTACAAGCGATAAGTTGATACGTATTCCGGACTCTACGTTTACTAATGTGTTAATAGATCTAGACTATGGAGCTCTAAATCTGTTTCCATCTGAGACAGATGAAACAATCGTTGAGTTAATTGGAGAAAGTGAAAAGCTTTCATTCGTGGCTGAAGTGATTGGTGATACACTTTCTGTTAAGTTGAAGTCTAAAAAAATGAGCTTCTTTACTTTTATTTTTCAAGTCAAGGAATTGAAAGTAAATGTCGCCCTACCAAAAAAGCTCTATTCAACTATCACTATGAAGTCTGATCACGGTCGTATTCGAGCAGAGAAATTACTTGGCAAAATTGTAAAGGTCAATTCCGACAACGGGTCTATTTTACTTCAAGAAATAGCTTCTACCTTAATGGAAGTTAAAACAGATAATGGACGAATTGAGCTAGACCGAGTGCAGAGTGACAAGCTAACGACAACAACCGACAATGGGCGAATCGAATTGCGCAATGTGGATACTGAGAAAGTTCATGCAGAAACTGACAATGGCCGAATCACCATGCAATATGTAAATGGGGATATCCTGGGGAAAACAGACAACGGGCGAATCGAACTGTTAACAACTAGCATTGATCGTATGATCGACCTTAAAACAGATAATGGTAGTATTATGATTGAAACTGAATCCGATCCTACAGATGTATCTATCTCTGCAAAAGTCGATTGGGGCAAAGTAGATATTTTTGGGGAACGTAATTCTAAAACAGTCTTTGGTGCAGGGACTCATCAAGTAAGACTAACATCTGACAACGGCAGACTAACTGTTGCTAAACGTGCAGTTTCTGGAATTAAATTATAAACACTCTTTCTCCCCTTTTCTCATAAACTAGGTAAGGACTATAACAAAAGGGGAAATGTATGAATAAAACAGAAAACTACAACCAGCAGATGTATGCTCAACAGGCTTTTCAACAATCCTTAGCACTAATAGCGGAAGCAGTACAAGGAGAAAAAGAAGATCAAATTTTTTATGATTATTTAATTTCCTTAGCTCCTACGCAAGAGCAAATTGAAATAATCACCTCCATTCGAAACGATGAAGTAAAACATAATCAATGGTTCAAACAAATGTACAAAGCATTAACTGGTAATGAGGTTGTCATTACCACGGGAGAGCAATTCGTACCTCCAGCCGATTATATAAGTGGCATTAAGAAAGCATTTTTCGGTGAGCTAAAAGCAATGGAAAAGTACAGAGTCATACGGGAAGGCCTTCCCTATCGTGAGTATAGAGATATTGTCTTTGAAATATTAACAGACGAAATGAAGCACGCTCAATTGTATAATTATATTTTAACGGAGAATATTGCGATGAATGCCCCTGAGAAGACAGCAACTGAAAACACTGCATCTACTACCACAAGCAATGGTCCTGAGCCAGTTGCCTTTCCAGATCAATGGATTCAATATACGGAGTACCTTGTAAATGAAGGTCTAAATGATGTGGAAAGAGGCATTAATACGAAGCACATCCTCCAAGAATTTATACTTATGGGTGTCCTAGTCGGTAAAGGCTATACCCCTGAGCAAGCATACGAAACAGTAGAGAACTGGGAGTTATCAGGGGAATCACAAATACTTCAGCAAAGTAAAAATAGTCAATAAGCTATCGCTGCGTGTAACACGCAGCCTTTTTTTATGCCCATTTTTTTACTTTCTCATGTTACTCTAAAATAAATAATTTATTTTTGAGAAAAATTAAAATCGTAGACGTTATATAGAGTGTAAAAGCTTTTACAACTACCAAAAGGAGCTATTGTAGATGAAATCAACTGAATCTAATTTTATCCACAGGCTGCAATCTGGAAAAGAAGATGCACTCGAATATATTGTGGATAATTACTTACCGCTAATAAAAGGCGTTTCCTACAAGGTTCTCTCCCCTTTAAATAATGCTGGAATGATGGATGAATGTATTAATGATATTTTTTTATCCATTTGGGATCACGCCAAGGATTTTAACGGGGACACAACTGATTTTAAAAAATGGATTTGTGTAATCGCTAAATTTAAGGCAATTGATTACTACCGAAAAGCAACTCGTAATATGGAGGTTTCCAGTGAGCAGATGGAGCTTCAGCCAGCTGATTCAATAGAAAAACGTTTAATACTTACAGAAAACCGAAACGAGCTAATGCAATTAATCCATAAACTAGACCCAATCGACCAACAAATCTTCATCATGCGTTTTTTTCTTGGAGAAAACACAGAGACAATCGCTAAGAAGCTCGGAAAAACAAAAGCCTCTGTCGATAATCGTATATACCGAGGAAAGAAAAGGCTAAATGGACAGGTTACAAAATTTCTTCTAGGAGGTAGCTTTGTATGAAGGACCTTTACAAGCAATTTAATGAAATTGATATAGATCTAGATGAATTTGAAGAGATAGAAGTAAGCGAATTGGAGCGAGCGAAGGTAAAAAAAGAATTAAGAAATAAACTCTCTTCTTCCAAACAAAAGAAAGGGAAAAAGTTTTTAGCTGCCGCTTCCCTTGCGATTGGACTAAGCGTCACTGCTTTAGTAGGGCTTTCCTTCACAGCCTACGCGGACAATATTCCAGTAATCAATAATATTTATAAATTCTTTTATGATTACAGAGATAAAAATGGAGAATTTTATGGAGACTACGCTGAAAATGCTACTTCGATTAACTTAACAGCAACAAGTAATGGGGTAAACGTAACTGTTGATGATGCCATTTACGATGGTGAATCTATGATTGTGACGTATACAATCAAGGCCAATAGAGATCTTGGGAACCCCGTGGTAATTAGAGGGATACCTCACCTTCAAGGCTCTCCTAAAACTGGAAGTCATGAGGCAAGTAAAGTATCAGAGAGTGAGAATAAGTATGTAGGTATTATTACTATGAAAATGGAGGAAGAAGAAACCTCTTTACCAATAGAATGGAATATAGATTATTTGCGTCCAGGAAGAACCACTGATAACGAGCCTATCGAGGGTAATTGGAAATTTAACTTTACTTTAAACAAAGCAGACATGGATATTTATAAATTAGATAAAAAGCTTAATCAAAATGATCTTACAGTACATCTTCAAAAGCTAACGATATCTCCAAATTCGTTTCATCTTCTATTTGAACAAATTGACACTGATAAATTATATGAAAAGTGGGATAGCGCTATCGTTGAATTATTAGTTAAGGATGATTTAGGAAATCGTTATTCGCTAGAAGAACAAAGCGGGAGTTATTCTGTTCATAAGCACTCGACTAAATGGGGCGCCATATATGAAAAAGTTGATCCTCAGGCTACTCAGCTTATTATAACTCCCGAGGTAGATTTGCGTAATTATGAGCTTATTGAAGAAGATAAGGAATACAAAGGCAGTATAACCGCCGATCAAAAACAATTCAAAATGGACGACATCATTATTGATTTAAAATAACTATACAAATAACTGGTTGTGAGCTGCTCACGACCAGTCTTTTTTCTTTTACATCTGCTCCGGAGCTTCTATACCCAGTAAGTTCAACCCTTCCTTTAAAACTATCGCAACCGCATAACAAAGCGTCAGTTTGGATACCTTTGTGTCGTCATCAACGAGGATTTTTGTATGTGCATAATATTTATTAAAGTGCCGAGATAGCGTTAGGCAGTATTTTGCTATAAGGGACGGATCTACCTGTTCAAAGGATTTCTGAATAACCTGTGGAAAACGTTGAAGTGTCGTAATCGTTTGCCAAGCCTCTTTCTCTAACCCTTCCAGGCTTACATTGTTAGCATCAAAATTGCCCTTTTGAAGAAGGGAACATATTCTTGCGTGTGTATACTGAACGTACGGACCAGTTTCCCCTTCGAAGTTAAGCATTTGTTCTAGAGAAAATTCTACATCATTCATCCGATGATTTTTTAAATCATGGAAGATGACTGCACCTACCCCAACCGATTTTGCGACCTCTTCTTTATTAGGAAGAGATGGATTTTTCTCCTTAATGCTATTCTTCGCCTCTTCAATCGCCTCTTCCAATACTCCTTTCAATAAAACCACCTTCCCTTTACGAGTCGACATCTTCTTGCCATCCTTCAGCATCATTCCAAACGGGACATGCTGACATGCTTTTGCCCACTCATAGCCCATTTTTTGAAGCACACTGAACAGCTGATTAAAATGAAGTGATTGCTCGTTGCCCACTACATAAAATGACTTTGCAAAATCATATTCTTTTTGGCGATACAAGGCTGCCGCTAAATCTCTCGTAGCATAAAGAGTAGCTCCATCCGTTTTCTGGATCAAGCATGGAGGCATATCCTTGAGCTCCACTACTAATGCACCGCTAGACTCGACTAGCAAACCTTTCTCTTCTAGCTCCTTAACGACTGGTGCCATTTTATCGTTATAAAAAGCCTCGCCATCCAGGGAATCAAACTGAATACCTAACAATTCATAAATACCTTGAAATTCTTTAAGAGAGGCTTCCTTGAACCATTTCCAAAGTTCTCCAGCCTCCTCATCCCCCTGCTCCAAACGCTTGAAGGCAGCTCTCGCCTTATCATTCAGCGATTCGTCGCTTTCTGCTTCCTCATGGATCTTCACATAGATTTTCAATAGCTCCTCTATAGGAGAGGCTTCTATTTTTTCTTTATCCCCCCATAGCTTATAAGCAACAATCAGCTTACCAAACTGGGTTCCCCAGTCTCCTAAATGGTTAATACGAATAGTCTTGTATCCGTTCTTTTCTACTATATTGGCTAGTGCATTTCCTATTACCGAAGAACGTAGATGTCCCATAGAAAAGGGCTTAGCGATATTCGGTGAGGAGAAATCTATCGTAATTTTCTCGTTCATCATTGGCAGCTGGCCATATTGGGTTCGGGTTTCCATTATTTCCTCAAGCACTTGCTTAGCAACTGTTTGCTGATTATAAAAAATGTTCACATATCCTCCTACTGACTCCGCCTTTATAATAAGTACTCCCTTGAGCTGCTTTGCCAATTCAGTGGCAATAAGCTGAGGAGATTTTTTATATATTTTTGCTAGCGTAAAACAAGGAAATGCTACATCTCCTAATTCTACGTTCTTTGGCGTTTCTAAAAGCTTTTCTATTTCCTCTACTGTTAGTCCTTCTAGTTGGGCACCAATCAAAGCAGCAATTTGCTTTACTAATTTCATGTACAATCATCCTCCCATATAATTCTTCCATATAAAAAGCCCTCGCCTCTATGAAGAGACGAGAGCTGAAATTCCCGTGGTACCACTCTAGTTGTCACACGTTGTGACCGCTTTAACGTTAGTAACGAGGACTTCCCCGGTCTTTTCTACTCTTAGTTCAAAAAGCTTCTCCAAAGTGCGTTTCTCTGAAAAGTCCTGTATCAGGCTTTCACCACCCCTGACTCGCTAAACATTATCTCTTCAAATACTCTCTTTATCATCGAATTGTGTATGAATTTTCACTTATTTTAATGGAACAAAATATGAAAGTCAATATGAGTCGCTATTTTTTTAAAGGTACGCCCTATTTTGTTTCGCCAAGCTGTAAATGAACCGAATCTAATAGCTTCTGATAACCAATTTCTTGGTAGATTTTATTGGAGGTCGGGTTTAGCATATCCGTATATAGCACGCAGAAGTTATATTGCTTTAATAGCTCCTTGCTGCAGGCTGCCACCATGGTTCTGCCGTATCCTTTTCGTCGTTTCTCTTTTGGAGTAAATACCATAGAAACAGTCACCCCATGCGCGGAAGGTCTCGCCTTCTTCATCATGGACACGATTTCCCCTTCATCCTCCCAAAGAAAAACCTCACGAGCATTTAACATAGCTTCCACTCTTTGAGCTATATCTTCTTTAGCGCTTCTCGGAAGTCCTGTATCTCCTTCAAATTGGCTAAGCCAAGATTCGATTAGTGGAGCGTCTTTGTCATTAGCAAGCCTCCAGGAGCCTGGACTAGCTTTTAACATATCATCCACGTGATCTAATCGGTATAGCCCTTGGTCCATTAACAAGGAGTGAGGTTGACCAGTTTTTTCTTCCCATTTCTCTGCAAAATGCATAGCCCAATCTTTCACACTTATTATGGAATCAATATGTATACCTCGTTGTATGATTTCTTCTATACCTAAATCAGTGGATGCCTCTATTTTATTTGGATCCACAAAAATAATATTTAGAGGATGTGGTGGAGTCATTTGAAAAAGAGCAATTAACTCTCCATCTTCTTCAATAGTCGCCATTAGCGGGTTTTCATATCCACCTACTCGTATTCTTTCTAGCACCCCTAGAAACAAGCTAAATTTGTCCTCATTTTCCTTTAAAAAAGGTATTGCCTTCTCGTAAAAATTCTCTGCACTTTCATAGATTTGAAATCTCATTTTTCCATCCCCTTTGTAATGTTTTATGTTAATATAACGTAAAACGTTGCATGATGGGAGATATTTATGAAAATTATTTCTATTCGGGATATTCACATTGGAGAAGGACTTCCTAAGGTCATTGTTCCATTAATAGGAAAAGATAAAGACTTCCTTTTAAATGAGCTACCACTAGTTAAAGAAAGCGCTCCAGATATAGTGGAGTGGCGAGTAGATTTGTTGCAAGGAGTGGAAAACCTAGAAGTGGTCAAGGATACCCTTTCCTATATACGCAATTTTTTGTATCCAATTCCTCTTCTATTTACCTTTAGAAGTCATAAGGAGGGCGGTTCTACTGTTATAGAGAGCACCTATTATAAGCAGCTTTTGCGTGAAGTCATCCAAACAAAAGAAATAGATTTAGTGGATATAGAGCTTTTTTCGGAGGATGTAGAGGAATTAGTAGCTTTAGCTAAGGATTTTCAAATTTCTGTGGTAATGTCAAGCCATGATTTTAAAGGGACACCTCCCAAAGAAGTCATAATAGAACGAATGACAACTATGCAAAAGCTAGGGGCAGATATCCCCAAAATAGCTGTGATGCCTAGTAGCCCTCCAGACGTTCTTACCCTTTTGGATGCTACCTACACAATGTATTCTACATATGCAGACCGTCCAATTATTACGATGTCTATGGCTAAGGCAGGTATCGTTAGCCGTATGGCTGGAGAGATTTTTGGTTCAGCCGCTACATTTGGTTCCGTTCTCTCTGCTTCCGCTCCCGGACAAATTAAAGCTGCCGAGTTAAAGAAAATCTTAAAGCTTCTACATAACGCATAGCTTTATGCGATTTCAAACGGGACGATGACTCCCGTTTGAAATCCAGAGTGTTGATATAAACTCTAATGCTCTATAGTCCTCCTGTGGATAATCTTTTTTCTAGTCGTATCATATCCACACACGGAATTCCGTTTTCCACAATTTCTTCCGAATAATGATTAGTGAAGAAGTCTCTATCCACAGATACGATTCGGAAACCACACTTTTGATAGAGCGCAAGCTGGTTTAAACTAGAGTTTCCCGTACCTACCTCTATTATTTTATATCCAAGCTCCATGGATCTTTCAATTGCATGAAGTACCAATTTTTTTCCTAGACCTCTTCCTTGATATCGCTCATGCACAGCTATGTTTTTGAGCTCTATAGTGTCGTCATCCACGGATAGCAATACATAAACTCCAATTGTTTCGTCGCTATCTTTCGCTATATAACATTGCCCTCTGTCTAAATAGGCTTCCACCAATTCCTCTGAGGGATCAGCTAATAGCAATAATTCCATTGGATAATTGCTATCTATTTTATGTATATTCATTTACTTTTTCTCCATCCTCTATATTTTTATCTAAACAAAAGCCATCCCTCTCTAAAAGCAGGGATGGCTTTTGTTCACGACTCAGGTATCAATAACTCTAAAATATCCTCAGACACATAGGTTTGCTTGTTGTGCAAAACAGGAGCCTCTTGGAATTCCCTTATACTTTTATTATATCCATATTTCAGCTCACCACGTGTTATGGTAAAAGAACCGTTACCAAGCTTTAAGTACATACTATTTCGTTTTGGATGGGATATGACCTCATATCCTAAGTATTGAGCCACTTGGCGTAAAGGAATCATTTTAACCCCATTGTGGATAAAATGGTTATCTTCTATTAGAAGATTGAGCTCCTTTAAAGCAGGTTCAACATAGTCTATTGTGATAATTTTAGAAGGAGTTATAAACTTCTGTTCTCCCTTAGGAGCGCTATAGAATACGATTAACTCCTTACCCTTTAAATCCTTTTGTTTAATTTTCTTACCCTTTTCGTCCATTAATTTGGTTTGATCGGTGATTTGAAGATGAAGCTCTCTGTCTAAGCTCACAAAATCCTCATTGAATTTTGACACCTTTACTAAGCTACCCTTTTTTTCATGAGCAACAATTATATCTGGCGTGATTCTTGGTGGATAGATTAAAATCATGGGTTTATTTTTATCATAATAAGCATCCACTTTAGTTCCCTTTTGAAACGAGTCAATCGATACTTCTTTGGTTGAAGCATCGTTAAGCGCTATAACATCTTTGTTCAATACAAACATAGATACCAATTTCTCGTCATCGTCTGACTCTACAGTCAAGGTCACTTCTTTATTATCTTTAGTAACTTCCTTAACGGTTCCTGTAAACTTGATAAAGTTGCTGGCATTCTGCTCTTCATCATCCAAGACCACTACTTTGGATGGTATTGCTTGTGCAGGAATACTTCTAGTTGTGGATTTGTAAAAAACAATTAGCTCATGACCTGCAAAATTCTTTTGTATAATACTCTCTCCATGCTTATTAACCACAAGCGTGTCCTTAGTAATGTTAAGCTTCAGCTGATTGTCTTCACTTGTTAACTGATCTTTAAAAATTCCCACTTTAGCAAAGCCTACATTTTTGGAATCATGCGCAATTATTAGCTCAGGAGTGATTTGGGCAGGATAAATCATAATCCTAGGCTGTGTTTTGTCATAATAGGCTTCTATTCGTTGTCCTTTAGCAAAATCCTTTTGTTTAAATTCCTTCGTGGTACCGCTGTTAAATAAAAGTGTCTCATCTGAAATAGTAAAAATAGTGACAATTGGTTCTTTTTCCTCTGTTTCTACCGTAAGTATGACACTGTCAGCTTTATGAGTAATTTCTTTAACCACTCCGGTAAACCTCTCTAATTTAGACTTCATGGAATCCTCCTCCTCCTTTGCTAACACAAATGTAGGTGCGAGAAGAAGACAAATGGCTATAAAGCTTAAATAAAGATAGCGTAATTTTTTCATTTTTTACCGTCCCCTTTGTTGTTATCAATGTATTAGACGGAAGGCTATACTAAACGTTTCACAATTTTTTGAAACGTTTAGGGTAATAGCACGTATAAAGTATTATGTAAAAATACTTAGGAATGGAGCATATGTATGGCATTAGTAATCAATGAAGTAACCAAGCGTTACCATGATTTCACTGCAGTAGACCATCTTTCCTTCACCATCGAAAAAGGTGAAATCTTTGGCTTAATCGGTCAAAATGGTGCAGGTAAAACAACAACTTTTCGTATGATACTAGATTTACAGGAAACTACAGAAGGAACCATTACATGGGATGGTACGAATATCAACAATATTAACCGAGACCTTCTTGGCTATTTACCCGAGGAAAGAGGGATTTTTCCTGCAATGAAAGTAGAGGATCAGCTTTACTTCTTTGGTGAGCTTCGTGGTAAATCCCGAAAGGAACTAAAAAAAGAAGTCGATTATTGGATTGATCGTTTTGAATTAGAGGATAAAAGAAAAGCAAAAGCCGAAACTTTATCAAAGGGTAATCAGCAAAAGGTTCAATTAATCGCAAGCTTCATACACCAGCCTGCTTTTCTCATTCTAGATGAACCTTTTAGTGGCTTGGATCCAGTTAATAAAGACTTGTTAAAGGGAGCTATTTTAGAGCTAAAAGACAAAGGCACAACCATTTTATTTTCTAGTCATCAAATGGAAAATGTAGAAGAGCTTTGTGACCATCTATGCCTATTAAAAAGAGGCGTCTCTTTGTTTGCTGGTAGCTTACTAGACTTGAAGAAGCAGTACGGGAAGACAAGACTAACCATTCGAACAGATATACCTAAGAATAAGCTGGAAAGTATGGAAGGCGTTAAGCATGTCCATGTTGGCAAAGACCAGTATGTACTTACACTAGCAGACGAAAAATATGCTCAAGCGATTTTCGACTCCATTTTTGATGGTAAATATATCGAAAAATTTAGCCTGGATTACTTGTCATTAGATGAAATCTTCAAGGATAAGGTAGGTGGCAAGAATGTCTAAATTCTGGTTGCTTGTAAAACAGCTATATACCGAAAAGATAAAGGCAAAGTCATTTATTGTCATGCTTGCTATCTATGTCGGTGTAATTTCTATCGTGATGTTTTGGTCAGATATAAAGGCCGCTTTCTTTGAAAGTGAAGCACTGGAAATTGCTGTGATAAATGAAACAGATGCCGATATTGATGCTTTATTCCAATCGAATAGTGATTTAGCCTTCACCTTTCCTACGGAAGCTAATAATGAAGTAGAAATGGAAGTAATTGATGGAGACTATGCGGCTGCTATTTTTATAAAAGATGAAGGGAATTCTCTAAGCGCTGAGATTGCTACGTATGAACCACTCACATTTAATGATCAGCTTAGCTTATCTTCAACCCTTCAATATGCAGGGAAATTGTATGAGGTACAACAGTTAGATTTATCAGCTGAGGAAGCTGATAAAATCCTGCAATCTGAGACAGTCATCACTATGAAAAATTTAGATGAAGCCTCGGTTGGTGGTAAGAGTGAGGATGAGAAGGCGATAGGAATCGTCGCTTCTATGCTTGTCGGTTCTTTAATTTATGGATTCTTAATTTCATTTTTATCTATGATTACCACAGATGTAGCTTCTGAAAAGGGTTCTCGTGTTTTAGAAGTGCTACTTGCAAGCGTTAAACCATCTACTCATTTAATCGCTAAATTGACTGGGACATTTCTCTTGGCGATTACTCAAATTGCAGCTTTGATCCTAGTTTTAGCAGTCATCTTCATGACAGTTGATGGTGGCTCCAAAATGGATAGCCTACAGCCTATGATTGAGGAGCTTTCCTACTCTTACATTGGGTATGCTTTTGCCTTTTTAATACTGACAATAATATTAAATCTAATCATTGGTGCATTATTAGGCTCACTGGTTTCTAAAGTGGAGGAAGCGGGCCAGGCTGTTATGCCAATGACGATCATCGGAATCATCGGATTCTACGTGTTAATCTTTGGAGCACAAAGTCCAGACACTATGCTAGTAAAGGTATTTTCATATATTCCATTTACATCCGGGATGGTAATGCCACTACGTATTGGTGCAACAGACATTGGGGCATTCGAGCCAATGTTAGCTTTAGGCATACTCGTTATTACTTCTATTATCGCATTCGTCATTAGTCTTTCCTTCTATAAACGAAGCGTTCTTACGTATAGTACTGGTGGTATGATTCAAAAGATTAAAACGATGTTGAAGGTAACAACCTAATACTAAATGAAAGTATCGCGAACCTTACATGTTCGCGGTACTTTTTACTATTTGGAGTGTATTTCTCTCGTCACTTTTACAGTACTTTTTTGCATATACTATGGGGGTGAAAGAAGGGATGCGAATTATATGTGTGGAATAACGGGATGGATTGATTTTAAAAAAGATTTAAGGGGCTATTCCCCTATTGTCGAGAAAATGGCAGAGTGTTTAAAAAAACGAGGACCAGATGACCATAACGTATGGAGTACAGCACATGCTGCGTTTGGTCACCGAAGATTAACAGTGGTTGACCCTATTGGTGGTAAGCAGCCCATGAGCAAAAGCTATCAATCTAGGAACTACACACTTTGCTATAATGGTGAGCTATACAATACAGAGGAGCTTCGAAAAGAATTATTAAGTCGAGGACATTCATTCTCTGGCCACTCCGATACAGAGGTATTATTAACCTCTTATATCGAGTGGAAGGAACAGTGTATTGATTATTTCAATGGGATTTTTGCATTTGCGATTTGGGACGAAGAAGAACAAAAGGTTTTTATGGCAAGAGACCGCTTAGGGGTAAAGCCTTTGTTTTATACAGAAAGAAATGAAGGGTTACTCTTCGGATCTGAATTAAAATCATTGCTTGCACATCCAGATGTCCCGACGGAAATAGATCGTGTTGGTTTATCAGAAATTATTGGGCTGGGTCCTTCTCGTACCCCTGGCTTTGGTGTTTATAAAGGGATAATGGAGCTTCGTCCCGCACATGCCTTAATCTTTTCTAAGAATGGTCTACGTATCTGGAGATATTGGAATGTGGAAAGTAAGGAGCATACCGATAGCTTAGAGGACACGGTGGAGAATGTAAGATTCTTATTTACAGATGCAGTAGAAAGACAGCTCGTTTCCGATGTACCTTTATGTACATTCCTTTCAGGAGGAATAGACTCAAGTGCTATTTCGGCTGTGGCGGCGAATGCTTATAAAAGAGACGGAAAGCCTGCTCTTCATACTTATTCCATCGATTATGAAAACAATAACGTACATTTCAAGGGAAATGAATTTCAGCCGAGCGAGGATTTTCCTTTCATCCAAAAGGTCTCCAGCACTCTTAATACTACCCACCACTTTTCTGTTATTACACAGGATGATTTAGCCCAATTCTTAACGGAGGCAGTCCATGTTCGCGATTTACCTGGAATGGCAGATATCGATTCCTCTCTTTTATGGTTTTGTAAGGAGATCAAAAAGGATTTCACCGTTGGATTGTCAGGAGAATGTGCGGATGAAATTTTTGGGGGCTATCCTTGGTTCCATAAGATAGGGAATGCAGAAACAGGCTTTCCTTGGATTCGCTCCAAGCATGAAAGACACTCATTGCTAAATGATAGCTGGCAGAAGAAATTGAACATCGATGACTATATACAAAATGCTTATGATGTCAGTGCAGCTGAAACGCCTCAGCTATTTGGAGAATCCTGCTTAGAAGCTGAGCGAAGAGAGCTTTTTTATATGAATATGATTTGGTTTATGACCACTCTGCTAGACCGTAAAGACCGTATGAGCATGGGAGCAAGTTTGGAGGTTCGCGTTCCCTTTGCTGACCACCGGCTTGTAGAGTACGCCTGGAATATTCCGTGGGATTTTAAAATGGTTGGAAATCAAGAAAAAGGTATACTTCGCAAAGCTTTAGAGGGAATTCTTCCTAACGAGGTACTTTATCGTAAAAAGAGTCCTTATCCAAAAACACATAACCCTATTTACGCGGCAAAGGTACAGCTTATGCTGAAGGAACAGTTATTAGATAAGAATTCTATTTTACATGAATTATTTACACCAAGCAGCCTTCACTCTTTAATCGAATCAAATGGAGAAGCTTTTAAAACTCCTTGGTATGGTCAATTGATGACGGGTCCTCAGCTGTTGGCATATTTGGCTCAAATGCATATTTGGTTTAAGGATTATAATGTTCAACTTGTTGAATGATAAATTGATAGAGGGGTGGACGTTAACAATCGCGTCCACCCTTTTTATTTATTTTTTTATAGTAGAGATTGATTAATAATACGATAAAAAATGAGCTGAAAAAAGTATCTCCAGTGTCATTTTACTTTGAAGTTGTTTTTACCTAACGCACGCATTAATTGAACAAGGACAATTTTAAGTAGTAATATTTTTAGAAAATAAAATGCGGTCTTGTCCCACACCAGCGTAATCAGTTTTTAAGGATACGGAAAAACCCATTGATTTATGAAAAGAGACAGAACCCGTGTTTACTGGTGTAGTAATGCAAAGGACAGTGTTACAACCTAAACTTCGAACCTTAGCAAAAAATAATTCATATAACTCTCTTGCTAAACCGTTCTTCCTGAACTCTGGGTTAACACCTACAAAATGTATGTATGCTTCATTTATATTTGTTTGCGACACAAATCCAATTAGAAATGCAGATAATACTTCATTATCTTCAACTATGAAACTAGTCGACTGAAAATGCTCGAAAAACAGGCGAGGCAACAAATGTGTCATCTCTCGACCACCCCACCATTCATTCAAAACATTAATTACTTTATAATAATCTTCTTCCGAAACGTTTTGTATTTGCATTAATACAACTCCTATTTATAAATATTTAAGTTATAACTAAATGCACTGTTAGTTTAATTGTAACATTTCAAAAAAATACTAAAAACACCATTACCTTTAACATAGCCTATTTTTTTGTTCCAATGTACAGCAGGTGAGATGATACCCCTAGCATATAAGGGTCGCTGGCTTTTTCAATTAGCAGGTTTATTAATTTATCGTATTCCTGCTCCCCTTTTTCCTTCCAGTAGTCCCAACTTGCCTTGTTCAATGTTGCAGCTACATTTGAGCCAATCAATTCCAGACTTTGAAATCCGTTCGATTCCATAAAAGGCTGTATGTCATCGATATTATAATAATAGGCTCCAGTAAAACGTCCAGTCTCCTGATGATCAAAGCAGCCAGTTTGATTGAATTGAAGGATGTTGTCCATCTGGTCATGCGGTTTCCAGTTCTCAGGGTGTGTCAAAGAGGTTAATAAGTGTTTAACTCTCGGCATAAAGGCAACAAAAACAAGACCATCTTTTTTAGTTACTCTATGTAATTCTTGGATTGCTTTTATACGATCGGCTTCTCCCT
This sequence comes from uncultured Psychrobacillus sp., assembly GCF_938022135.1. Classification (NCBI taxonomy): domain Bacteria; kingdom Bacillati; phylum Bacillota; class Bacilli; order Caryophanales; family Bacillaceae; genus Psychrobacillus; species uncultured Psychrobacillus sp. Next base: position 44,714 of record NZ_CALIED010000091.1, on the reverse strand, counting down.
GTATATGATACATGGGGCCAAGCATAAGAGAAGCATCAAATTGCTCATCTTGGATTTTGGATAAGTCTCGTGCATCCGCCACTAGGAAATCGGTAAAGCGACCTTTCAGGTTAAATTCTTCTGCCTTTTCTCTCGCTATTTCCACTAATTTGGGAGTTAAATCCGTTAGAGTCACATTGTATCCTTCAAGAGCTAGCTTCATCGCATATTTTCCCGGGCCTGCGCCATTATCAAGGACGTTCCCATTAGGAGGCAGGTACGTACTTATGTAGTGCCAATTCACTTGAAATTCAATCGGTTCCCTTTCCAGTCTCCCCCACTCGTCAAATTGATTGTAATAGCTAATAATATTACTCATAAAATACCAGCTTTCTTAAATATATTTGTTTGTACATTCGTAGAGTTCCAAAGAGCTAGAAGTGGTTTCTACAAAATTTTATAAAAAAGGACAGAGAGTAAGTATCTCTGTCTTTTACGTTATTTAGAAAATTATAGAATTCTGCACCTGTGGATAGATTGATGTCTAGCTTCGGCGCCTTGCCCCTCGGGATCAAATGGGAAAATACTGCTCCTGCGCAAGCTCGTCGCAAACAAGAGCGTTTGCGGTGGATGAGGGACTGCCTCCTCGCATTTTCCCATTTGCCTGTCGGGGCAGGGATAGGCGGTTCCGCTTTTCTTGATGTCTAGCTCCACCGCCTTGCCTGTCGGGGCAGACATAGGCGGTTCCGCTTTTCTTGTTTAATTGCTTGTAAGTGTTCTAAGGTACTGATCCACAAAAGGGACAAGATAGTCTAATAGCTCTTCACTTGGGTTCATCTTTGCATGATGAAGACCAAAAGGAGAATCGACACCCGCCCAGAATAACATGCCTGGTATGTCTTTTAAAAAATATCCAAAATCTTCACCTGTCATCGCTGCATCACAATGAATGGCATTAGTTGCTTGATGCTGCTCAGCAAAAGCAAGAAAATCATTGGTAATGTCATGATCGTTATACACCTGATAATAGGATGATCCATAATCAATTTTTACCTCACACTCAAACGCGATTTCAGTAGCATGGCAAAAAGCCTCTATCTTTTCTTTTATTAATGCCATCGTAGTAGCATCCATCGTACGAATCGTTCCTTCAAGACGGGCATGACCTGAAATAATATTTTGTACAGTACCAGATGTAAATTTACCAATAGTTAATACTGCAGGCTTCATTGGGTTAACTGTACGGCTCACGATGGATTGTAACTGTAGCAAAAGAGTTGCTGCTGCGATTGACATATCCCTTGCTTGATGGGGGTAGGCAGCATGCCCTTCCTTCCCTATTAAATCAATGTAGAGCTCCGACGTATTCGCAAATAGGAGGCCAGGTCGGGTAGCGATTGTCCCAACTGGATACTCCGGTGCTACGTGATAAGCAAATATCTTGTTAGGAACTAGCTCAGGATGCTCTTCCCTTAGCCAGTTAAGCATCGGAAGAGCACCACCTGGGCTTTCCTCTGCTGGCTGAAACAAGAACACCATATGATCGTTTATTGGTGTATCTACTATTTTTTCTAGCAAGCCAAGTGCAACAGTCATATGCATATCATGACCACATGCATGCATTTTCCCTGGATGCTCAGAAGAAAATTTAACCTCTGTAGCTTCTGTGATTGGCAGACCATCAATATCAGCTCTCCAGCCAATCGTTTGAGTTGGTTGAAGCCCTTCTACTTTCACAACAATTCCTGTTTTCCATGTAATAGTCGTTAACCGATCCTGCCTAAGGGAACCTATCTGCTCTAAAAGGTATGCCTGCGTTTTTACTTCTTCAAAGCCAAGCTCCGGTATACGATGCAAATCTCGACGAATATCAAGTAAGGCCTTCATATGTCACCTTCTTAAATTTGACGTAGTTCTTGCATGATTTCTGTTTTAGATTTTGTTTGTGCATCGATATCCTTAATCACTTTTGCAGGGGTACCAGCAACAACTGTATACGGTGGCACATCTTTCGTAACAACTGCTCCAGCTGCAACAACTGCTCCTTTACCAACACGACATCCCTCTAGGACTACGGCATTCGCACCGATTAATACGTCGTCTTCAATAATTACTGGAGTTGCAGAAGGTGGCTCAATAACACCTGCAAGCACTGCTCCAGCTCCGATATGACAATTGTCTCCAACCGTCGCACGGCCACCAAGGATTGCTCCCATGTCGATCATTGTTCCTTTACCTATAACAGCTCCGATATTAATCACTGCACCAAGCATGATAATCGCATTATCCCCAATGCTCACTTGATCACGGATAACAGCCCCTGGTTCAATCCTCGCATTTATCCCTTTTAAATCTAATAGTGGAATAGCAGAATTTCTGCTCTCATTTTCTACTACTACATCTTCGATTTGATCCTTATGCTGTTCTAAAGCAGGTTGAATTTCCGACCATTCTCCAAATAGAATAAGAGAATTTCCTTGTCCAAAAACTTTTGTATTTTCCCCAAAAGAAAGTTGGTCAATACCATTTCCCTTTATGTATACCTTCACTTGTGTGGATTTCTTTGCGTGTTGAATGTAAGAAATAATCTCATGTGCATCTAACTGTTTCATGTTCTCATTACCTCCTCAAATATGTGCTTATTGTACAGTAATTTTTATTAAAAATCACGAATTTAAATACATTTTGAAATAATTAATTAACTCCATCTATAAATATAAACAAACATCCGTACCCCGAACTATTACAGATCTATTGCAGGTGCCTGGCACCTGCAATAGATCTGTAATCAAACCTTAAATATCTGAAAATACTGATATTTAGTTGTAAAATTTTAGATTAAAAGTATAATATTAATAATCATCTACTTAAAATGACAATTATATTATTGTTTTTAATTTTGAAAACGCTGTCATTGAGATGATAATAATCCTTTGGGGGGAGAGAAAATGAAGAAGAAAAGTTTTAGCATTATTTTGTTTATCACAGTTTTAGCATTGTTTATGGCTGGATGTAGTGGGGGTAAGCCAAATATTGCAATTGGGCCACCTGCTAGTGAAACTAACTCTGTTTCTAAGCTAATTTTAGATGCATATGGAATTACAGAGGATGATTACAAGGCTTATCAGGAAGGATTCGGAGATGCTGCTGATGGTGTTCAGGATGGGAACATTGATATTTCTATTGGTATTCTTGGCCTCCCTGCCGCTAGTATCGAGAGCTTGCAGAATTCTGCCGGAGATGTAGTAATGATGAGCTTATCTGATGATGCGATTTCCTATATCGAAGAGAATAGTGGCTATAGACGTCACACTATCCCTAAGGACACATACGACTTTTTGGATTCCGATGTAGAAACGGTTACAGCGTACGCCATTTTAATGGGAAGTACGGATACGATTGATGAAGAACTTGGGTATGAGCTAACTAAGATCATGATCGAAAATGCCAGTGAAAATACACATGCTCAGGCAAAACAAATGATTTTAGAAAATGCTCTAAATGGCGCTGAGGGGCTTCCAATTCATCCTGGAGCTAAACGTTACTATGAGGAACAGGGTCTTACTGTAGACAATCCGGTTGCTGAGCTGACTGCTGATAAAAGCAATCGAAAAAATGATTTCATACTAGGCACCGGAAGCCAAGGCGGCACTTATTATCCACTAGGTGGAGAGATGGCAAGCATTTGGAACAAACATATAGAAGGATTTAACTTAACTAATACAGAAACTGGAGCATCTGTAGAAAATCTATCCAGTATTCGAGATGGAAACATGGATTTAGGTATGTCTGTACATGTGCCAGCATTACAAGCAGTAAATGGTGAGGCTGCATTTGAAGGACATGAGGTTCCGAACGCTGCTTTTATTGGTCATATTTATCCAGAGGTTATTCAAATTGTTACACGTGAAAGCTCCGATATTAAAAGCTTAGACGATGTAAAATAAAATCGATGTATAAATAAATCCAGTTAAAGATGAGGTGAGGCAATGAAAGATCAGCAACCTGTAAATGCGCAAGAAATATTGGAAAAATACGATAAAGAAAATCAGTTCCGAACAAATATTGGAAAGTGGGCATGGGTCGTTACCTTTTTAGGTGTAGCCTTAACTGTATTCCATCTATATACTGCCTACTTTGGAACTCTGCCCACCCAAAAACAAGGGGCTGTCCATGTAGGAACTGCTCTCGGAGTCATCTTTCTTTTGTATCCATTCAAAAGAAGTTTAATTAAAACACAAAGGAATATCCCCTGGTATGACATTGTACTTGCCTTTACTGCGATGTATGTGACCTATCATAAAATATTCTTTTTTGATTCAATTTTACAGAGCAGAATTTCCGGATATAGCATACCTGATGTAATTATTTCCATCCTTGGGATTCTTCTCGTCCTGGAAGCGACCAGAAGAACGGTTGGCTTACCAATCGTCATAGTGGCTTTAGTAGCCATACTTTATGCTATCTTCGGAAATTTTGTCCCTACTCAAATCCTTTCACATCCTGGATTTTCGATTGAGCGAACCGCTACTGCACTTTGGTACAAAGAAAGTGGAATCTTTGGCACCCCAGTTCAAATTTCAGCAAAGTTTATATTCCTCTTCCTATTCTTTGGTGTAATGCTCGTACAAACAAACGTAGGGAAATTCTTCAATGATTTAGCCTTTTCCTTAACAGGAAGATATACAGGTGGTACAGCAAAAACCGCAGTTGTAGCTAGTGCACTGCAAGGAACTATATCAGGAAGCTCCGTTGGTAATACGGTGGCAACTGGCTCCTTCACCATCCCTATGATGAAAAAAGCAGGATTTAAGCCGGAATTTGCTGGTGCAACTGAAGCCGCTGCATCTACCGGCGGACAAATTATGCCTCCTATGATGGGCGCAGCCGCGTTCATTATGATGGAGATATTAGGGGTATCATATGGAACTATAATGATGGCCGCAATTATACCAGCCATTCTCTATTTTACGGGTATTTTTATAGGGACTCATTTTGAAGCAAAAAAACTAAAGATACATGGATTACCTAAGTCCCAATTACCTTCTTTTACAAAGACGATGAAACGGAATTGGTATATGCTTTTACCACTTTTCGTAATTACAGGAACCATTATATACGGATTTACTCCGCAGCGTGCTGCACTATTTGGAATAGTCGCTGCCTTTCTAGTGAGCTTAATACGCAAAGAAACAAGAATGTCCCTTAAAAAGACTATAAATGTTTTAGAGCAAGGTACAAGAGTTGCTCTCCCAGTTATAGCAGCGGTAGCTACCGCTGGAATTATAGCTGGTATTGTAAGTATGACTGGCCTTGGCTCCAAATTTGCTGCTGGAGTGATAGCCCTATCCAATGGTTATCTAATTCTTGCTCTCATATTCACTATGATAGCTTGTATTGTATTAGGAATGGGTTTACCTACTACAGCAAACTATGTAGTTACTGCTACTATTGCTGCTCCAGTATTAATAAATGAATTTGGAGTAGCTCCAATTGCTGCTCATATGTTTGTATTCTATTATGGAATAGTTGCAGACATCACTCCGCCTGTCTGTCTAGCAGCTTATGCAGGGGCAGGTATTGCCGGCGCTAATCCATTTAAAACGGGTATGAACGCAGTCAAATTAGCCATTGCGGCCTTTATTGTTCCATTTATCTTTATCTATAATCCAATTTTAGTAATGGTAGATGTGGAACCAATCAGCATGATACTATCCTTAGCTGGTGCTTTAATTGGGATGGTTGCGGTAAGCAGCTCCATGATTGGCTATTTCATTAGATATTCAAGGTATTGGGAGCGATCCGTCTTATTTGTAGCCGGGTTAATGCTTATTGTTCCTGAGATTTTAAGTAGTGTGATTGGACTCGTGCTTATCATAGGAATTTGGTTCATACAAAAAAGAAGAACAGACGATGAACTTGAAATGGAAAGTCCAAGGTCTAGTCAAGCACTGTATTAATTAAACCTTTAATTTTCAGAAGAATATGTTATATTAATTAGTAACTAATATCGAAGGGACGATGGGTGGACTATGATTTTGTAATCTTATTTCTCGCTTAATATTGCTGCTTAACGCAGAAAAATATTTTTAGCTAAAACGGAAATAGGATGAGTCTGCCCATTTTTCAAATCAGATCAATGAATTACTGCAAACATTTTGTAGTTATTTTTTGTCGTACATTTAAATGGCAGCAAAATCCTTCCGTCTATAATCGGAGGGATTTTTTTAGTCTCTCCAACAGGGAGGAAATGTTATGACAATACAAGGAAGAATAGTAAATCTAAGCATTACACATGGTCATAAAGAAATTATTAAAGATATAAAAACAGATATACCTTTAGGTGCTGTAATAGGTATTGTAGGGAGAAATGGTGAAGGCAAATCTTCGCTTCTGTCCGTCCTTTCAGGCGAAGCTCCCCCCTCTTCTGGACAAATCGAATGGATAGGAGCTCCTCCGACCATTAGCTACTGCAAGCAAGAGGACGAGAATTTCTATTCAACTGATGTGGAGAAGGATGAATGGACTTATATGAGCAAGTGGTCTGTTCCCCGTGCCCTTTCTTATAATAGTTTAAGCGGCGGAGAAAAAATGAAAAAAAGACTAGCTAAAGTTTTTGCAGAAAGGTCTCACTTACTATTACTTGATGAGCCTACTAATCATTTAGACCAAAGCAGTCTATCCTTTTTAACGGAGCAAATAGCTACCTATCCCGGAACCATTATTTTAGTCTCTCATGACCGTTACTTTTTAGACCAAGTATCAAATTATATATGGGAAATTGAATATCAAAAACTAACTCCTTACAAAGGAAACTATTCTACCTACCGCAAAAAAAAAGAAGAAATACACCTTACTCAACAGAGAGAATATAACGCGCAACAATCGAAAGTACAACTCGTAGAAAAACAAATTGCAGAGTTAAAAAAATGGACAAATAAGGCTCATGCTGATTCGACAAAGAAGGATGGCTACAAAGAATATTTCCGAATGAAGGCAAAGAAAAAGGATGTTCAAATCCGCTCTAAACAAAAAAGACTAGAGCTAGAGCTTTCTAAGCATCAAGTAGAGCGTCCAATAGAGGAAAAGGAAGTCAATTTCACTATTGATGGGAATAAGAAAAAGGGAAAACGCATCTTAGAAGTCAGAAATTTAAGCAAATCCTTTAATGGCAAAACTCTTTTCCAAAATGCCTCCTTTACTATTCAATCAAATGAACGCGTTGGTATGATAGGATCTAATGGAAGTGGTAAAACAACCTTCTTCCGGATGCTTATAGGAGAGGAACCCTTTGATGGTGAGCTTTGGAAAACGGATTCGATGAATATCGGCTATTTACGACAAACTGTATTCGACCTTCCGAATGAGCAGACCCCCTCTGACTTTTTTGCAACTACAGATTTCGAAACAAGAGGGATCATTCAGACTTTGATGACCAACTTGGGATTTTCAAAGGACCATTGGTTACGTCCCATTTCTACTATGAGTATGGGAGAAAGGGTAAAACTCAAGTTAATGGAGTTCATGTTAGATCAAAAAGATGTCCTTATTTTAGATGAACCTACAAATCATCTCGATTTACCGTCTCGAGAACAGCTAGAAAAAACACTTTCCACTTATCCAGGTACTATTTTACTTGTAACACATGATCGTTATTTTTTAGAAAAGCTAACCAACAAGCTACTTATATTTGAAAATAAGAAAATCCAGAAAGTCGAGATGACTTACAATGAGTGGCACCATAGAGAAGAGGAAAATGAAGTTGAAAAAATTCTCCTTACTTTAGAAACAGAACGTCTCGCCATTTTAGGTCAATTAAGCTACCTTCTACCTAAGGATTCTAAATATGCCGAGTTAGATGAGCAATTTAATTTACTGACCCAAAAGATTAATCAGTTAAAAACCAAATAACAACAAAGAGGATAGGACGTAACACTCCTCAAAATAAAATGTAGTTGTTTTCCGTTACGATGGACGCTTTCCGGGGGCACGGCTTCAATCTCCTCGTCGCCGTCTCCCTACCAAACAATAAGAGAGATGATTTAAAAAGAAATAAGGACGTGAAAATCAAGTTGTTGTTGATTTCACGTCTTTTAATTTATTGACTAGTTATTTCTCAGACACTTTTCAAAAAATATGTCGATTTCCCGGGAAATAGGTCATTTAGTTCTTAATTAATTTACATTAACTGAAAATCAACATATAATAATATAAATCCAATCAGAAAAGTAGGTTTTAAGATGAAGACAATTCCAAAACCCCTTGTTATGGTCAATCAGTGGTCAATAGTAACCTCCGTAGTCATAGCGCTTCTTACTCAATCAGCATGGATTCTACTTATACCATTAATCGCTAATCTATCCAGTTTATTAATTGGATTCCACCCTATCTTAGTTATAGCAAAAAGATTTTTAAAGAAACCTGGTAGTGAATACATCCAAGAGGATTATGATCAGCTAAGATTTAACCAATGGCTTGCAGTTGGCTTTTTAGTTGTAGCTAGCATTAGCTTTTTCCTAAAGTGGAGCATTTTATTTAATATCGCAACCGTCATGGTTGGCTTAGCAGCATTTGTGGCTATCTTAGGATTTTGTATAGGTTGCTTCTTTCGTTTCCAATATCAGCAATGGAAATATCGGAGAAATAACTCTGCTACCCATTAATAATAAAAAAGAGAAGAACTATTTCATGGTCACAGTTCTACTCTTTTTTTATTTTGACATTAACGATTACCCAAAGCACAAAGAGTGTCTTCACTCTTCACCATCTGGATCATGAGTTACGGTGACAAGAACTAGTTTATCCACGATTGGTTTTTCCTTTCATTCCATGGCCATACGTTATAGCAATGGCTATGAAGAGAACAAGGAGTACCCCTCCTCCAATGAAAACGTATATTGTATTCCAATTGTTCTTCTTACTTCCTGCATACTCTCCGTCACTATTTGCTTTCACGTATATCCCTACTTCTGATTCAACAGCAATAGCTTCCTCTGGATCTACTTCCACTATTTCATAATACTTAGTCCCTTTAGGAAATGTATTAGAAAAATTACCTGAATACGTTCCTTCTCTATCTGAGTATTTTGTTACATGTCCAATCTCCTTGCCTATTTTCTCTACGTTTTCTTCTGTAATTATATACACGTCACCATCCCAAACTACAAACTGATAAGCCCAGCTTGCCATAGCTGGGCTTAGGATGAAGAAGCTACCTAACAGCAGGATTAATGCACAAATGTAGGATTTCCTCATTCTCTTTTCTCTCCCTTTTACCAATTAGACGCTCCATAATTCCAACAGTTTCTCCCTTTAAAAAATTTAATAGGATTCTTCTTGCCTTGATAAACGCTTAGCCCAGGTGTCACTTTTATCCATTCAGCTAAATGATTTGTCTTTGGGTTTCATATACTTTGTAGAAAGTCCATATCACAAAAAATCTTCACTCCAGTTTCCTGAAGTGAAGATTTCCTCTGTATATCATTAAGCTAATTCTACATTGTGATAAACTTGCTGAACGTCCTCTAAGTCTTCAATAGCATCAATCATTTTTTCAAATTGTGCTTGTGCATCTGCATCCAATGCAATGTCGTTTTGAGCAAGCATTGTAAGCTCAGAAATTGTAAATTCCTCAACTCCTGCTGCTCTTAAAGCTTCTTGCACCACATGGAATTGATCTGGCTCAGCGTATACGATGACCGCGTCGTCTTCTTCCAAGATGTCACGAGCATCCACATCAGCCTCCATTAGGATTTCTAATACCTCGTCAGCTGTTTTTCCTTCTAACCCAATAACTGCTGTTGCATCAAACATGTAAGATACGGAACCACTAACTCCCATGTTGCCGCCATTTTTACCAAATGCAGCACGCACATCAGAAGCAGTACGATTTACGTTATTTGTTAATGCATCTACGATAACCATTGATCCACCTGGACCAAATCCTTCATAGCGAAGCTCGTCATAGCTTTCCTCAGATCCACCTTTTGCTTTTTCAATTGCTTTATCAATAATATGTTTTGGTACACTGTAAGTTTTCGCACGCTCTAATACAACCTTTAACGCTTGATTGGAGACGGGATCAGGTTCACCTTGTCTTGCTGCAACGTATATTTCACGACCAAATTTGGCATAAATACGACTAGTATTCGCATCCTTGGAAGCTTTCTTTTCCTTGATATTATTCCATTTACGACCCATAAAGTCCCACTCTCTTTCTCCTATTGTTTTCGTACTCTAGAATTCTACTGTGTTATTATACATTAGATTCCTTGTAAGTAGCAAAAATTAATACATTAACTTCCATTCACTTCACATTAAGATACCTTTAAGTCGAGGAGAATATCTTCGTTAGACCTAACTATACAATAACCATTCCATAAGCTAAAAAAGAGTCTTTCCATTCTCCGGACAAGACTCTTTCAGCCAATTATTTTATTAACCTTCTGCTATAACGTTCCGAACAGAGTCTCTTAGTTTAGCTGTAACAGTTTGCATGCTTTCTAAATTACGTACGAGTGGCTCATCTTGATAAAACTCTGCAAATTGTTGACCTTCATACCTTGGTACAACATGCATATGATAATGATTCAATTCACTAAAGACTCCTCCATTTTGACAGATTGTAATCCCATCTGGGGCATATAATCTTTTGATAGCCTTAGAGATTAGCCTTGATGCATCCATGATCGAATAGGCTACCTCAACATCTAGGTCATCCACATCCTCATAATGCCTTTTTGGAAGTATAAGCACATGCCCATTATTAAAGGGTTCATGGTCTAAAAAGCAGGTAATATGATCATTCTCAAATATAACAAATATCTCTTGTTTTTTATTCGCTAACATACAGCCTAAGCAATCCGTCATTTAGTTTCCTCCCTATAGCATTTTTTCTAGCACAATTTTATGCGTACCTTTATTACTTATAAATGTTTCTTTAATATCAAACCCAAACTTTATATTTAAAATTAGCATTTCTCTTTTTTCATTTCTTGAGATGGTACGGGCTTTTGTGTACCCCATTGACTTAACAAGTTCATGCTGTCTGCACATCAGCTCTTTCGCTATTCCTTTTCCACGATAATCCTTGTGAACACCGCCCAGCCAGCTATAAAAGGTGCGATTTCCGTAGTCATAGCCAATTTTAAATCCTACTACACGGTCTCCATCCTTTGCTACAAACAGGATTAAATTGTTTTTTTCTTTTAACTTTTCTGTTGCCAAGTCTGAGCCGTCAAATACATGCTTATGTAGCTCCAAAACACCAGAAAGCGTCTGTTTGTCCGGTACCCCATGAAAATATTCATACTCCACTTTTATTCCCCCTCTTGCTACAGTTGCTCTTTATAATCAAGTTTAACTTTGCCTAGAAGTGCATCACAGCCCTCTAAAACCAAATCATAGGTTTCCTGAAAATCACCAGTGAAATAAGGATCAGGTACATCTTTCTTGTGCTCAGTCAAATCTAAAAAACGAATAATTTTGGGATGATCAGGTTGACCAAGCATTTGTCGTATATCTTTAATATTATTTTCATCCATACCAACAATATAGTCAAATTCTTCAAAATCTTCTTTTTGTAGCTGACGTCCGGATATACCCTCTGTCGAAATGTCATATTCTTTTAGCTTGGCTATTGTCCCTGGATGTGGCGGGGCTCCAATATGCCACTCACTTGTAGCAGCTGAATCTACTCGAATACTCGCTTCTAATTTTTCCTTTGCTACTAGATGCTTAAATACAGCCTCCGCCATGGGAGAACGACAAATATTACCTAGACAGACAAATAAAACATGAACCATTTCTTAACATCCCTTCTTAGTCAATTTATACTGCATACGCTTTATAGACCTTATAAACTACCTTTATAATACCCTTTCTATGTCCCTCAAATCTTCTTGATTATAAAAGTACCAATACCAATTAACATAAATAGGATCATCATATAAATAATGAGTATTCCTATTTCTATTGTTTCAACACCAAGCGCAAATAATATTAATAATATGGCCCCTGTACCGAAGAGGACAAAATAAAGTACAGTAGAAAAATAATTCTTCATCATCACAGTTGTGCGTTCATCCATATCCGGTACATTTCCTATACGTTTTTGTCGCCACCATGCATAAAGCAAAAAGACAGAAAAGCCCCCTAATGCTCCAGCTAACATTGGCAAGAAAAGCCCCCAATCGAAGATGCCCTCCTCTTTACCCGAGATATACACCCCTAAAAACGAGCCACCAATGATACATCCACTAATTATTCCATACAATAGGATCTCATAGCCCTTCTTCATCCTTATTCCTCCTCTAGATAAAATAATTCTTCAATAGGTACATCAAAATAACGTACTAGTTTAAGTGCAAGCTCTAAGCTGGGATTGTATTTATTGTTTTCAATCGCTGTAATGGTTTGTCTGGTAATTTGTAAATCACCCGCCATTTGAATCTGTGTTATCCCCTTTTTTAAACGGATTTCTCTTATATGATTAATGACCTTTGCCATTTACTTCCTCCTTGCTTACAATGTAAATATATCTTTACATACAGAATAATCAAAAATTTCTCCAATGTAAAGAAATCTTTACATATTTCCATTAATTTATTGTTATAATTTTCTTGAAAATAGGTGGAGGGGGGAATAAGATGAGAAATCGAGGAGCCACTATTATTTTAGAACAAGGACGAGTTGCACTGATCAAAAGGACTAAGCCTTATACCACCTACTATGTATTTCCGGGTGGAGGTATCGAGAATGGAGAAACCCCTGAGGAGGCAGCTATTCGTGAGACATATGAGGAGCTAGGGGTACATGTTCGCATCCAAAGACTTTTTAAAGTACTACCATATAGCGGAACTCAATATTATTATTTAGCTGATATTGTAAGCGGTACGTTTGGATCCGGAGGGGGAGATGAATATGTAAGCACTTCTAAAGAAAAAGGAAAATATGAACCGATTTGGATCGACCTCAAGGATTTATCTACTCTTGATGTTCGTCCTAAAGAAATAGTAGAAGCAATCTTGGCAGATTAAACAGTCCAAGGAACCCACAAAAATTCGGTTCATAATGAACAGCCTGAAATTTACACAAACTGTGCAAGTTTCTTAGAAATCCAAAAGAGTAGTTAAAATTTTATGGATGAATCCATATATTAAAAAACTGCTACCTTCTTTTAATGGAAAGAAGATAGCAGTTTTTAAGTTGTTGGCTAATTCTATGAGTAGAAACTATTTGTTTATTTTATGCAAATATTATTTGTTTATTTAGAAGCGTCTTGTTTTTAAACTAAAGATCCGCCAGTTTTTAAGTATTTTTCAATACCTTCTGCAGCACGATATGCTAGTGCTCCAACTGTACCAGTTGGGTTGTAACCTGAGTTTTGAGCAAAAGCACTTGCACCAGGTACAAATACGTTTTCACAATCCCACATTTGTAGATAGCTGTTTAAAGCACTTGTTTCTGGATTAGAGCCCATAATTACTCCACCAGTATTATGAGTAGATTGGTAGTTACGAATATCGTAATCTCCGACTTCGAGGCCATTAATTTTGATATCTTTTGCACCCATTTTTTTCATGATCTCAGCTGATTTTTCGCCCATAAACTTCATTAGCTGACGGTCTTGATCTTTCCAATTAAACGTCATACGAAGTAATGGATCACCGAATGCATCTTTATACGTTGGATCTTGATCGATGTAATTATCTTGCCAAGGAAGGGAAGCTCCTTGTGCTTTAACAATAAGAACACGGTTTGCATTTGTAACAGAAGCATCTTTAAATTCTTTCCCCCAAGTTGGAACGCCTGCTGGAATCTGATTGTTGGCAATAGGACGATCCCCTAATTGGGTAATTTGAATTGTCGCACCATGTAAGAAATCTAAGTCAGTATGATCAAAGAAGTCTCCGTTAAAGTCATCAATTTGTGCTCCTAGAGATCCTGCACCACCGTATAAATTGAACTCTTTATCAAAGAAACCTACAGCAGTCCCTAGAATTGTTTGGTATGCATAGTTTCTACCAATGACACCTGTACCAGTAACTGGATCATATGGACGGCCAAGTTGAGAGTTTAATAATAGTTTAATATTGTTCATTTGATAAGCTGATACTACAACTACATCTGCCTCTTGGATAAACTCTTCACCAGTACGTATATCAACGTATAACACGCCAGTAGCTTTTCCATTAGTGTGTAGAACTTTACGTACAACAGAATGAGTACGTACTTCGAAGTTACCAGTTTCTTTAGCTACAGGTAATACTGTAACTACTGGTGAAGCTTTTGCTCCATATTCGCAACCAAAACGCTCACAAAAACCGCAATATTGACAAGCGCCACGAGAAACGCCATCTGGATTAGTATAAGATTGCGATAAATTGTTAGAAGGCATATGGTATGGATGATAACCAAGCTCTTTCGCTGCACTTTTGAATAATTTTATAGCAGGTGTTTCCAGCATTGGCGGGTTAGGGTATTTTATTTGTGGAGAGCCAGGTAGTGGATTCTCCTCACCGCTAATACCCGTCATAGCGTCAAATTTATCGAAGTATGGTTCTAACTCTTCGTATGTTATACCCCAGTCTTGAAGCATCATCCCTTTAGGGATTTTACCTTTTCCGTAACGTTTAACAGTTTCTGAATAGATTTCGAAATCGTATGGAAGGAAGCGGTAAGTTTGACCATTCCAATGCTCTCCTGAACCACCTGTTCCTTCTCCGATTAGGAAGCTACCCCATTCACGGTAAGGTAATGCTCGTTGTGTCATATTGTGACGGAATGTAATCGTTTCTTTAGAAAGATCTTGCATCATTTCTTTACGCTCTGCGTAACGTAGTTCATCATGAGCCATAAAGTAATCTTCAGTCGAACGTTCTTTACCACGCTCTATACCTACTACTTTGTATCCTTTTTTTGTAAGTTCTGCTGCGATAATACCGCCGACCCAACCTACTCCTACTAAAACTATATCTGTTTTTGGTAATTTAGTTGCCAAAGTTGTTCACCCTTTCTATTGGTGTATATTAGTGTGTATGCTGAGAGTTTAAGCTCATAGGATCTATTTTCACGAATTCATCTTTTTCTAACACATTAGTATAACTTGATTGATGGCCAGGGAAATTCTTCATCTTCCAACCAGCCATATCTTTATTACCGCCGTACATAGGGTCAGCATATACTCCTTCAATTGTTACTTTTCTAAGTAAAGAGAAGAAAAAGGATGCACTAACAGCTCCATTTAATTTAACTTTATCAGCTTCAAAATCTTTTAAGATTTCGATTTGTTGTTCTTCTGTTAAAGTAGCGAATTTAGGCTTATCATCGGATTTCTTTGCAGCCTCTGCATTTAAAGCTATAATTCCAAGGTTAAACACTTGCTGACGATTCAAATGTGTTTGGTACCCTTGTTGTGGAACTGCTTCTCCTGGGAAGAAAGGACCGGTCATATATTCTTTTGAGTTCAGACCAAAGCTTCCCGCGAGTTGGTGATCGATATAATATGCAACAAGTAATTCTTTCGCACCGGGTCCTACCTCAGTTTTAGGGAAAATTTGCTCTGCTGCGGCCTCTATCGTATCAAATTGTGCCTTGTCAAAATACATCAGTGCTTGGTTGAAGTTAACCCCAGCAGCTGAATGAACCCCAGTCTCGTTAGTTTTAGATGTTGAGTCTTTCCCTAGTAAAGAACCGAGTGCTCCACCTAGTACAACTCCACCAACTGTTAATCCAGAGTTTTTGATAAAAGTACGTCTAGATGAACGTTTATCTAAGTATGTAGTCTTGTTTTCCTGTTCTGACATAATATGACCTCCAATGTAAATTAGTTGAAAAATAGGTTAAACTATTTATTTAGGTAAACAATTAGTTAAAAATATTCTAATTAATGAAAAACTGCATGCCAGTTATAAATTAATGAGAATAAGATCGTATAAACCAATAAAAATGAGACAAAGTATATATATTTTTTTCCAGTCCAGCAAAGAACAATTATAGCTAGTCCAATACTTGAACCTATTAACGCGAACCAAGGAAACTCGTTATTATAGTAAAAGAGGCCAAGAGCTAAATCTGCTACTATAAATAAAGCAAAAATTACTTGATTCAACAGTTTTAATTCTTCTAAGTTATATTGCGTCACTTTTATTCTCCTTTAACATAGTTCACACAACTATGAAAATGTAATTTTTATACAAAACAAAACAACCGTTTTACAGTCTACTCCTTTTATTTCTTCAATACTAGCTATTTATTTCGAATAATAAAATATAATTTTATTCTGAAAAAACATTAAATTTTTATAATTATTGAAGATTAATAGCAAAAACCCTTGTATTATCGGTATAAATTAATTAGTATTTCTTGGTTAAACAAACTTTAAAATTATATTTATATAACAAAATTTCTATCGAAGGGAAAAAGGGTTTTTATAATGAAGAGACTTTTCCAGCTCACACCATTTGATCATTTTTAATACTAAATTATTTACAAATTTAAACGTAGGAGTATAATGTGTTATTGATACAAAACAACCAATTTTATGTACGATTAACTACTATTGAAAAAAACACATGAGAATATATAGAAACAGTATAGGAGAGATTTTAATGCCAAATATCGGAATACCAGGTTTAATCATTATATTAATTATTGCTTTAATTGTGTTCGGTCCGAAAAAATTACCTCAATTGGGTAGAGCAGTTGGAGAGACGTTAAAAGAATTTAAAAGCTCAACTAAAGATATAGTAGACGATGTTGCAGAAGAATTTAGACTAGAAGACAAAGAAACAGTAACTAAAAAAAATATCTAATGCAAAAAGCCGCCTAATTCTAATAGGCGGCTTTTTGCATGTGTTAATATACGTTCCTAGATATCAGTCTATAAGAATCTATACAAAAGCTTGTTACCCTTTATTTCTTTAAATAACGAAGAAATAAAAGGTCCACTTGGAGTTTGTGTGATGGGATAGGGGTTAGTGATATAGGCAACACACCAGAGATGAAAGTTTATACAAACGTGGATTTATCAGATTCAAACCTGTTATTTGAAAATTTGGATTCTCGTACATAAAAAATGAACCAGTTACCACTTGTCAATGAAGTCATGCTACAAAGGGTAACTAGCCTTTGGAGCATTTTATATATATGCACTTTCATATGCCACTTCTGTTACGATCATTTCCTCTTCGGAGTAAGCCTTAAGTAGTTCCGTTGCTATATACGATGGTGCTCCTAATGATTCTATTATTGCTTGCTCGGATTTTCCCTCTCTTAACAAGTCACAAAAATATTTTTGGAAATCTCGAACTACCGCTTGGCGCTCCTTAGCATTTAAAATATATAGCTGTTTTTCTAATATCTCAATATAAACGTTTGCTGTCACTTCTAACTCCCCCTCGGTACTATTCATTAAATAGTACTATACCATAACACTATTATCCATTGCAAGGTACCTGTTTTAAAATAAAAGAAGATGGTCTCCTCAAAACGAGACCATCCTTTACTTTATTTAAATATTTCTGGATAAACGGTTTTGGCTACTAGTTCCACAGCTTCACCAATTCGTGGACCAGGGCGAGACATTATGTCCGAATCTAATTGGAAGATGGCGTTGTTTTGTACAGCCTCTAGCTGGTTCCAGCCTGGACGAGCCTTAATCTCACCAATTGGATCTTCTACATAATTTACAGTAGTTAAGATAATCGGAGGATTTTTCTTAATGACATCTTCCTCAGATAATTTAATCCACCCCTCTTGGTCTCCAAAAATATTCACAACAGAAGCATTATTCAAAACTTCTTGTTGAAACGTATTTTTACCAGTTGTAAAAATTTCAGGAGAGGGGCTTATCTCAAAATAAACTTGTTTCTGATTAGTTACACCCGATACTTTGTCCTCAACACTTTGAATAGTAGTTTTAATAGAGTTAACAAGGTTTGTTCCTTTATCCTCAACTCCCATTACTGCGGCCAACTGTTCAATATCACCATAGACGTCTTCAAATGACAGTGCCGATTGAATGACAAAAACATCTAAACCCGCATCTTCCAACACTTTAAGCTCTTCCTCAGAACCGGTTGTATACGCAATCACAACATCTGGGTTTATCTCTAAAATACGTTCTGCATTAAAGCTCATAGAATCGGAAATTCTTTCAATTTCCAATGCTTTTTCTGGATAGGTATCATACTCTGTAGCTCCTACTATTTTATCTCCCACGCCAAGGGCAAATAGAATTTCTGTGTTGCTTGGTTGTAGAGACACAACCGTGTCGGGAACTTCTTCAAATGTAATTTCGTTCCCCATATCGTCCGTTACAGTGTATTCCTTTACTTCTTGTACAGAATCTGTTTCAACAGCTGTATTCTTTTCAGCCTCTTGGCAGCCTACAAGTAAGATAGAAAGTATTAGTACCGCTAACCAATTTCTTAATTGTTTATTCATATGTTAATCCCCCAATTCTTTCTTTTTTCTCATGGGATATGATTTACTGACAAATTGAATCTCGTCAACTCCATGATACTTGTTTACATATACCGCCATTGCAAACAATACATTTGCTAATAGCTGCGTGTAGTCAAATAAAATCTCAGGTACTTCTCTTTCTAAAGAGACTTTATGTAAAGCTCTGACCGACTTTTTTGCTTCACTTCGACATACGTGCAACTCACAAGCAGCCGTTGAACCTTGTGGAAGTACGAATATATCTACTCTTCCTTCTACTTTGCTTACGTAGGAATCGTACATATCGCTGAGGATCTGTAAATCTTCTCCATGGATCGCGAGCTTCCCTCTGACAGACCCATTTAAGTGGTATGCCATCGGGGCCAAATACATGAGGTCCTCATATACTCTTGGAATATCTTTTGTTAAAGAAGCAGCCAAGCCGATACGTGTCGTCAGTGAGTCCGTTCGAATCTCAAAGTCTACTGTAGAAGGCTTCTCTCTCATAAACGGATAACAAATATAACGCATGTCCTTTTTCACCTTTTCCCCTCCCTCCCTAGTAAATGTGAACATATGCAATACAATACTCGATCTCTTACAGCACAAAAAACGCCACCCCAAAAAGGGCGGCGCAATACTATTTATCGTTTTATAAATTCAATCGAAAAAATAGACACGTGCCGTACAACCCCTTAACTTCCGAAGAGTATTTATACGTTCAAGAAAAGGCTGGTCTCCTGGCTCATGCATCATTTTACTCTAAGAACCTTCCCATCGACGTTTGGTCAACAGTGGTATTTTTCTTATTTCATCTGCATTTACAGTTGCGGAAACAGCTTCGGTTTTTCACCGAATTCCCAATTAAGCTGACAAGTCAGCACCTTTTCCCTGCAATAAATTATTCACTTATCGTAAGTGTACCATAGCGTATCATTTTGGGATAGAAATGGTTATCTAGTGTTAAAACTTGTAATTAGTTTGTTTCTTGTTCAGTTTATGCTACTGTTTTTATATGAAAAAATATATCCCACTATTACTTTTAATTCTCTTTGTATTTATTGCTTCGGGTCAAACTTCCGAGCAGCAATCTTTAGAGGCTGTGCTTAAAAACTGGCTTCCGAATAAGCCATTGGAGTCCTTTTTGTCTTTATTTCATATTCCTTATTGGGGATTTTATGTCTCTGTCGAGGAACGTGGTTATTATGCATTTGTTGAATTTATCATTAGAAAAGGAACACACTTTTTTTATTTTGGATTAATTTGCTTTGCTATTTATATTGCTTTACCGAAAATAAGAAATCGAAAGCTGTTGGCAATACTGATTACCTTTCTTTTAGGGGCAGCAGATGAATTTCATCAATCCTTTACGAGTGGACGATCTGCACTCTTTCAGGATGTTCTATTAGATACAAGTGGCGCAATTTTTGCCATGCTATTGCTAACGCTTGTTCAATGGTTAAAGAATAGAAAAAACGCTACCCACTAAATTTAAAAGGTAGCGTTTTTCTATTAAGCTATTTAAAGAACTTATTTTCGACTTTTCTTTAATAGGAAGGCAAGACCTAAGGTGATAATGGAGAACACAGTAAGTAATTGATTAATCGGAAGTATAGGCTTGAATTTTACATTTTCCTCGGTGATTTCATAAACTCCAACTGGTTTAATCGAAAATACACCACCTGCTCCTTCTCCTTGACCACTAGCATTTTGCTCGTCTGTAAATCCACCGCCTCCTCCTCCACCTACGAAGTAGTTCACTTTGGCTACTGGCAGAATCCGTTTATTGTCCATAATGATTGGTTCCCCGTATATTAAAGAAGCATCCTTTTCTCTAGAAAACTTTTCAAAAATAGAACGTATTGGTGTTTGTATCATAGGCAGCTTGGTATTATCCTTTTGTTTACTTGTCTTTTCCTCCATACTATCTCTCCTTTATTTTAATATAAGGGTCATATGATGTTCCTCGTAATAAACATCTCTTTCCTTTAAAGCCATTTCTTCTGTTCCAAATACTTTAAATCCTAGCTGCAGGTATAAATTTTTTGCAGACTCATTACTAGATACTACGGAGAGATTAATCTTTTCAATTTCATTAGTTTCTCTTGCCTGTTTAATCGCCTGCTCCATTAAGGACTTACCGGCACCTTTTCTTCTCCCGTGCGGACTAACATACATCGCAAATATATTTGCTCTATGCTTCATTTTTGAGCCACTCTCCTGTAAAAGAGTAACCATACCGATTAATTTATCTCCCTCAAATGCACCGAACGTATAATTCCCATTTACTTGAAAATTGCTTCTTACTCGTTCAATTGGATTTTCTCTTTGAATAGCTTCTTCATAACTAGTACCAAATGCTTCGGGGTTATTTTGCAGTGCCTCAAGCCTTAGCTGCCAATATGCCTCTGCATCATCACCTATTAATCTTCTAATTTCCATTTCTATACCTCCTGAAAATAGCGTGCATTACAAAGTTCATGTGCGTACAATATTAAATCTCGACAAGCTTCTGCACGTGAGCTTTCTGTTGCAAATAGCGAAGGAGATTGCTCTAATGTACGAATTCTCATCCCTTCTTGTATTAAAGGATGCCAAACATTTGGCAGCATACTTAATCCTTTTCTCAGTGCTTCTCTTTTTGAAATGATCTGCTGATATTCGAGTGAATAAAGAATTCTGCAAATAGTAGCTGTAACAAACTCCACCACCTCGTCAGTCACTGAATCTGGTATTTCTTTTGTTTTCTCATACCAATATTGATTAATATTGTATTTTAACGTCCCTAAGACGTCCTCCCATTCAGTAGAAATCTTTAACTCTTGAATATCTGTTCCCTGCAATGTAATTCCATGCTCCTTTAACAACCACCAAGTCACATGATTAATGTCCCAATGCCCAACTCTAACAACGCCATCTGTACAAAAAGGATAAGGTTGCATAGCTTCGTTCCCCTTACTAAGGTCAGTTGCTTGGATATACATACCGTCCATCCGAGAACCTAATTCCTCTTTAGACAATTGAAAATGAAGATCCTTTATCATTTCTATCTCTTTCTCATTTACCTGTCGATTTAATAAAACGATAAAGTCTATATCACTCTTTTTCTCATCAAAAGCGTCTAAAGCAACGGAGCCATACAGATAAACTCCTTCTATTAAATTCATAGGCAAATGTGTATTTAATTGCTGTAGATATACTTGCATTAAATTATGTAGAGAATACGGTAATAAATACTTCAACCTTTCACCTCCTCTAAATATGTTCAAAATATGTTCCAGTTCCCGAAATTTCGACAAAACATGACAAGTAACACTATTGATATGGATTCATCTGCGTTACATTATCGCTAACAAATTATTTTTATTAAGGAGATTATCAACTGTGAATAAAAAAGTTGCTTGGATCACTGATACTGCCGCTTTATTGGAACAATCATTTATTGAAAAACATAATATACATGTCTTACCGTTAAATATTGTTTTTGAAGAGGGTGCATTCAAAGAAACGATTGATATGACACATGATGAATTCTATGACAAATTAAGAACGGCTAAAGTTCATCCAAAGACCTCTCAGCCTCCAATTGGTGAAATGGTACAACTATATGAAGACCTAAAAGCAGAAGGATATGATTGTGCAGTTGCCGTCCATACATCAAGCGGTTTGTCTGGCACCTACCACAGCTCACAAACCGCTTCTAAAATGGCCAATTTCAAAGTATATTCCATTGACTCCAAAATAGGCTCTTATCCAATGGTCAAAATGCTAGAGGTTGGGAAAAGCTTGTTAGAAGAAGGCCGGGGCGTAGAGGAAGTTGTAGCTCATATAGAAAATATGACAAATAACTCTGAGTTATCCTTCATTCCATCTAGCTTGACTCAGCTTCATAAAAGTGGTCGTGTTTCCGGCACAGCAGCCTTTCTTAGCAATCTATTAAATATAAAAGTGGTTATTTCCTTTGATAATGGAAAAACCGTCCCGACAGAAAAAGTACGTGCTACTAAAAGAGCTAAAAACTATGTAATGGGACGCCTTCGAAAAGATATGAAAATAGCAGAAGTTCCAGAAGTTGCAGTAATCAACTGCAACAACAAAAAGGATGCTCAAACGTGGAGAGAAGAAATCCTGCAGGAATTCCCTAACCTTAAGGTTATTGTCATCCCATTAAGTGCCTGTGTAGGAGTTCATGCTGGAGAAGGGACCATTGGACTTAGCTGGGTTCGGTATTAATATAATTTATAAAGGGGTTTGCTATTTAGCAAACTCCTTTTTTAACAAAGAGCAAATGGAAGCATCACAAAACTGCCCTTTTTCAAACGCAGATTCTCTTAATGTACCCTCATATATAAATCCTGCTTTTTCCAATGTTTTTTTGGATGCCATATTGTCGGGATCATAGAGTGCTTCTATTCTGTGAAGCTCCATCTTTTCAAAGCCATAGGACAGGATAGGCTGCAAAACCTCCGTCATTACTCCACTTCTCCAAAATTCTGGAGTAAGCTCAAACCCGATTTCAGCCTTATTGTGTTCCTTTTCCCAATTATGGTAGCCACAGCTCCCTATAATCTTATTGTCCCCCTTAGTAGCTATCCCCCAACGAAATCCTTCGTTTTTATGGTACTTTATTTGCCACTTTCTGATTATCTTTTTCGCTTCGCCAATATCCTTGAAGACGTCTAAATCATAATATTTCATAACCTCATCCTGAGAGAAATAATGGAAAACCTCTTTTGCATCGCTTAGTTCTATTTGGCGCAGTACAAACCGTTTCGTTTCCATTCTAGGAAAATTTTTATTACGTTGATCGTAGGCAAATAATACAAAAA
Source organism: uncultured Psychrobacillus sp. (assembly GCF_938022135.1). NCBI lineage: Bacteria > Bacillati > Bacillota > Bacilli > Caryophanales > Bacillaceae > Psychrobacillus > uncultured Psychrobacillus sp. The sequence goes on along the minus strand of NZ_CALIED010000091.1, from coordinate 21,459 downwards.
TTGCGCAATGGCAATAATCCCTGACAGGGTACTAATAAAAATGCTTACCCAAAAGTACATAGGTATTCTTCCACTTCCAATAGGACCGACTTTCGGCTGATACACGTCATAGACGGCATAAAAGTTAATCCCTAATAAAACTATTCCACCAAACAAGATAAACCATTTAACCATAGCGACACTCCCTATCGAGAGTTTATTCGAGATGGTTGCCATAAAACCCTTTTTTAATGGTGGTGAAGGATGTCTACTACAATTCGATGGCTCGGTTGACGGCATGGCACTCCATACCCTCACAAGTTCCAGCAAGTTTACGACAATCTCTCGATAATTTACTACAATCCCTCACCAGCTCTTTCCCCTTGACTTGATTTACGACAATCGTCTCTCCGATTACTACAATGACCGGATACTTTACGACAATCATCCGATAATTCACTACAATCCCTCACCAGCTCTATCCCATTGACCTGATTTACGAAAATCCGTCATCCTATCCACTTACCACAACAACTTTACTCTCTCAGATGCTGTCCAATAAATGCTTCTATCCCCATATCACCAAGGCTTCCTACTCGATGCTTCCTAACGGAAACAACTTGATTCTCCATTTCCTGGTCACCGATGATCAGCATATACGGATGTTTTTGCATGGCTGCCTCTCGTATCTTCAATCCAATTTTTTCTACGCGGTCATCTACTTCTACCCGGTAGCCTTCTTGTTGTAGCCGCGACTTTACTTCTTCCGCATAAGCTAGATGAGCGTCTGTGATAGGCAATACCTTCACTTGAACTGGGGCTAGCCAAAGTGGAAAATTACCTTGAAAGTGTTCTAATAGAATCGCGATAAACCGTTCTATGGAGCCATAGATTGCTCGATGAATCATGATAGGACGACGAAGTTGATTGTTTTCATCGACGTACTGACAACTAAATTTTTCCGGCATTTGAAAATCAAGCTGAACTGTTCCACACTGCCAGCTACGTCCAAGTGAATCGAATATATGGAAGTCAATTTTAGGACCGTAAAAAGCTCCATCTCCTTCGTTCACTTGATATTCAACCTGTTTACTCTTCAAAACCGATTCTAGTGCTTTTTCTGCTTGGTCCCATGCTTCCACAGAACCCATAAAATTCTCTGGACGAGTTGATAGCTCCACTTTATAGCTAAATCCAAATTCCTTATAGAATTCATCTACTAGATCTAATACCTTCGCAAGCTCACCTTCAATTTGCTCTTCTAGAACAAACAGATGGGCATCGTCTTGAGTAAATGCTCTAACACGTAATAGACCATTCAAAGATCCCGAAAGCTCATGACGGTGTACTAATCCTAGCTCTGCATACCGTATTGGAAGTTCTCGGTAGCCTCTTCTTTTACTATTAAAGATTAAAACTGCTCCTGGACAGTTCATTGGCTTTATTGCATACTTTTGTTCATCCACATCGGCAAAATACATGTTTTCATGGTAATGATCCCAGTGTCCGGATTTTTCCCATAGCTCCTGCTTCATCATGATAGGAGTTTTTATTTCCTGATAGCCTGCTTGTTGATGCTTCTCTCTCCATAGATTTTCGAGTTCATTTCGTAAAACCATTCCTTTTGGCAAATAAAATGGCATACCTGGAGCTTCCTCCATGGACATAAATAATTCTAGTTGCTGACCTAATTTTTGATGACTTAATCTTCCCTCGGCTTTTACTGACATAATTAATTCCTCCTCGTTTTGTTTTACATAATAAAAAAAGACCACACCCATCCCGGTAAAGGGACGAGTGTGGTCGTGGTTCCACCCTAATTTTGCCGACACTAAAAAATATGGCTCTCATAAAATATAACGGTTTCCCGATTATGGATACTAGTTGTTCCCCATAATAGCTCCAAGGTGGTAAACTATTCGCCTTTCTAACAGGGCTTTCAGCCAATGACCCTGCTCTCTAATTAGAAGTTGTTGAATAATTCATGTCCTTTTCATAGCTTAAATATAAAATTGTGCATACAAAAAACCACACCCGTCCTGGTAAAGGGACGAGCGTGGTCGTGGTTCCACCCTAATTTTGCCGTCGAATAAAAAATACGGCTCTCTAAAAAGATAACGGTTTCCCGATTATGGATACTAGTTGTTCCCCATAATAGCTCCAAGGCGGTAAATCATACGTTTTTCTTACAGGGCTTTCAGCCAATGACCCTGCTCTCTAATAAGAAATTACCTAAATGACTCATGTCCTTTTCTTTGCCTAAATAATATAAATTGATTTTTAATAGTATATTCAATGAGTTTAGAATAGTCAACTAAATTTTATTTTAAATGGAAGAACGTCCCATCACAACTGTGTGATAGTATTTTCCATCCTTTAACATTTTATCATTTTTTAATATACCCTCTACCTCGAAACCATACCTTTTATATAAGGTAATCGCTTTTTCGTTTGTATGTAATACATTTAATGAGATCTTTTTGATACTACCGGCATCCGCCCAAGCGATAGACTCCTTCAAAAAGTTGGTACCGATACTCAGCCCCCAATATTCTTTTAAGACACACACACCAAATTCTACTTTATGCGCAAACCGCTTTAAGCCGTTCCCTTCACATCTAGAAAAACCAACAATCCTCCCCTCAATCTCTGCGACTAAAAAGAGATTGTTCACGGAAAGGGTGTCATCTTCAATTAGCTTCTCAAAGCCTGTGACATCAATGAATGCTTCCCCTTGTTCTCTATCTAGATTCTCCGTCTCCCCGTCAATTTGAACCCTTACCTCGGACAGCTGTTTTGCATCGAGCTGACTAGCCGATCTGATTTTATACGAGATATCTCTAACCTTATATTCCTTTGTCTCTATTTCCATCTCTCAATTTCCCACTTTTCTTTATTTATTCTTATCAAAGTTTCTTTTAGCAAGCTGCTGCAAAGGATCCCATACACCGTTAAATGGAGGAGCATACGATAAGTCTAGGTCTAATAAATCCGGGAGCGTCATACCATGGTACAGGGCAGTAGCCAATACATCAGTGCGCTTGTCTACTCCATGCCCTCCAACAATCTGCCCACCTAGAAGCAATTGATCCTCTTTGCGATAAAGAAGTTTTATCTGCATTAACTCTTTCCCAGGATAATACCCTGCAATATCACTGGCCTCAATCGTACTTGTGTCGAAAGGAATGTCTAGTTCCTTTACTTCCTCCTCTGATAGTCCGGTTCTACCAATCGACAATTCAAAGAATTTCATAATAGAGGTACCGACAATACCTTTAAACGGAATTTTTTCTCCAATCATATTGAATCCTGCAAGTCTACCTTGTTTATTGGCAGTAGTACCTAGCGGGACATAATCGTTTTTTTGTTTCATACGATTAAAATGAGTGGCGCAATCTCCTGCCGCATATATATCTGGAATACTTGTTTCCAAATATTCATTTACGATTATGGCTCCATTCGCTAGAGTTTCTATTCCTGTCTCCTTTAGGAAGTTAGTTGCTGGTTTTATGCCAATAGCTATCAACACTAAGTCTGTTGAGTAGGTCCCTTTGTCAGTTACCACTTCTTGGACTCGTGTGTTTCCCGTAAAGGATTTAACCTCCTCATTTAGTTTGACCTCCACATGTTTTTCCTTTGCCTTTTGTTGCAATATGTCTGCCATCTCTGGGTCAAGAATTGGCATAAGCCGATCGCCTCGTTGAATTATTCGGACCTCTTTACCGATTTCTCTTATGTTTTCTGCCAGTTCCAACCCTATATATCCACCCCCTATAATAGTCACGTGGTTTACATCTTTCAGCTCAGCTATTAAAGCCTCCGTTTGCGGAATGGTTTTAAATGTATGTATTCCATCTAGTTGTGTACCCTCCCAATCAGGTACGATGGAGCTAGCACCTGTTGCTACCAATAGGCGGTCATACTTAACTTCAAATCTTTCTCCAGTTACTAATACATTACCTGCAACTGTTTTGTTCAGAGGGTTTACATCCGTTACTTCATGCCCAATCTTTGCATCAATCTTATATTTCGTTCGAAACATTTCCACGCTTCGTGCGATTACATCTGTCGTAGAAAATATCTTTTTGCCAACTACATATGGTAGGCCACATTGTCCGTATGAGTAAATATTTCCTTTTTCTAAAGTCGTAATTTCTGCTGTAGAATCATTGCGAAAAATCTCCATTGCAGCACTCATACCAGCTGCATCACCGCCTATAATCACATAATGCATATAGCTCTCCTCCTCATATCTCTTTCTATTACTTCTCGTTTGGGTGATAATGTTCCTTCTATTGTTAACAATGCCCTTAATTTCATTAAGTTAATCTCAATCAAAAGAGGTATGCCCTGTATTAAAGGACATACCTCTTTAACTGTAATCTTATTAAACTGCACGATCCCAAAAGCGATGTGCTGCCACTGCATTGATGAAGTCATCAACAAAATGTACTTTATCATTTGCTAACACACCAATTTGACCTACAAGTCCCATTTCTTCTAGTAGCTCGTCGCCACTAAAGGTAGATCCGATAGGCTTATAGTGAGTAAAGGCTTCTTGGACAAATAACATCGCATTCTTCTTAAATGCTGGTGTTGTTCCATCATTGCTAGCCACATAGACTGCGTCGAATAAAACGGAATCTGCTGTTAAGAAGGTGTGATCTACTGGTAAACTTGCACCATTTGCTCCAGTTACACTTCCATGATGATCACTCACGACCATAGGAAGAGTTCCTTTTGCTTTTAAAGCCTCCATAAAGCTCAATAACTCTTCATCAAAGCCATCTCCTACGAGAATTGCTATTTTTCTAGTATCAGGCTTCATTACTGTATTTAGCTGACTTAAGGCTGGTGAAGATTTGGTTACTTTATTCTCAGCAGTTCCTTGAATAACCATTCCTAAATTCTCTGCAACTTTGCTCGCCATTTCTAAATCTATGTTTGCAATCATTTCTAATGCTTGAGTACGTACCGATTTCTCTACACATTTACCAAGCTCAAAACTAAATGCTTCAATTATGTGTTCCTTCTCTGGCTTACTCATACTATTCCAGAACATTGTAGCTTGAGTGAAATGATCCTTAAAGCTTTCACTACGCGCTCTTACTTTACGTGCATCTATTTTTTCTTGGTAATGTGCATAGCCCCCCTCTGCTTCACTAACTGGAGCTGGAGTGTTGTTAGCTAGGGAGTTTTTGTGATAGCTTACTTGTCCAACGTTAATTGTTTGTCTACCATAACCATCTCTTTGGTTATTATGGAATGGACATACTGGACGGTTAATCGGTAGCTCATGGAAATTTGGACCGCCAAGTCTTATTAGCTGTGTATCCGTATAAGAGAATAATCGTCCTTGTAAAAGGGGATCGTTTGTAAAATCTATTCCAGGAACGACATTACCAGGGTGGAAAGCAACCTGTTCTGTCTCAGCAAATACATTATCAACATTTCTGTTTAACGTCATTTTCCCTATTCGTTTAACTGGAACATCTTCCTCTGGCCATATTTTAGTCGGATCTAATATATCAAAGTCAAAAGCGAACTCATCCTCTTCTGAAATAATTTGAACGCCAAACTCGTATTCTGGATAGTCGCCTTTTTCTATTGCTTCATATAGATCACGGCGGTGGAAGTCGGGATCCTTACCATTAATCTTTTGTGCTTCATCCCACACAACCGAGTGAGTTCCAAGCAATGGCTTCCAATGGAATTTAACAAAGTGAGCCTTTCCTTCTTCATTGACAAATCGGAAGGTATGAACACCAAAGCCTTCCATCATGCGATAGCTTCTAGGGATTGCTCGATCTGACATAGCCCACATAATCATATGTGCCGACTCTTGGTTGTTTGCTATAAAATCCCAAAAAGTATCATGTGCTGTAGCTGCTTGAGGCATCTCGTTATGAGGCTCTGGCTTCATCGCATGGACTAGATCAGGAAATTTAATAGCATCTTGAATGAAAAAGACAGGAATATTGTTAGCCACTAAATCGTAGTTTCCTTCTTCTGTATAGAATTTAGTCGAGAACCCTCGAGCATCACGCGCTAGCTCGCCTGACCCGCGGGAACCAGCAACTGTCGAAAACCTTACAAAGACAGGGGTCTTAGAACCAGGTGTTTGTAAGAACTTCGCTTTTGTATAAGGCTTCATGGATTCGTACACTTCAAATACGCCATGTGCTCCGTAACCTCTAGCATGAACAATTCGCTCTGGAATTCGCTCATGATCAAAATGCGTCATCTTTTCTCTAAAATGAAAATCTTCCATAAGTGTTGGACCACGATCTCCGGCCTTTAAAGAGAATTCATCCTCTGAAACTTTTAAACCATGGTTAGTTGTCATAGCTTTATCTTTATCTACCGCACGAAATTGTTCTAATTGTTCATTTTTACTGTTTTCATTTACTTTATTATCCAATCGAAGTCCTCCTCTTAATATAAATTGCTTCTATAGGATAATTACCCATAATTTTAGTAAAAAAACTTCTTTATTATAATCTTTCTAAATTAGTAACTAGTTTAGAGCTTTAAAGCGCATCGTTTCTATTAAAGTATGAATGAGGGAAGTATGATTGATTTCCCCTTTCTACGTGGGAAAGATAGGGTAGTAAAACTTGGATAAGTTTATCTTTTTTACGAGCTAAAAGAAAAAAATACCTCAAGAGATTATATATCTCTCGAGGTATATGCTTACACTCTGAAGCTAGAGCTGAGAATATCAACCATAGCCTTTATTTAACCCATTATATTGTATCCACCATCTACGTATACTATTTCTCCAGTGACACCTCGTGATAAGTTACCAAGAAGAGCAACCGTCATTTCTCCTACTTCTTGTTGTGTAACATTTCGTTTAAGAGGAGCAGTTTCTTCTATTTTATGCAAAATCGTGTTAAAAGAAGAGATACCCTTAGCAGCTAAAGTTCGAACGGCTCCAGCTGATATCGCGTTGACACGAACGTTTTGTTTACCCAAATCTACAGCCAAATATTTTACAGATGCTTCTAAAGATGCTTTAGCAATACCCATTACATTATATCCTTCTAAAACACGCTCTGCTCCAAGATAGGACATGGTGACAATAGCTCCACCCTCTGTCATAAATGGAGCGGCTTCTCTTGCAGCTGCAATTAGAGAATATGCACTGGTATCTTGGGCAAAGGCATAGCCCTCTCTAGATGTTTTAATAAAATCATCCTTTAAATCCTCTGCATGAGCAAATGCTACAGAGTGTACTACTCCATGAATGACTCCCACTTCCTTGCCTATTGTTTCGAATGCGGATTTGATACTATCATCACTATTAACATCACATTCTACTACTAGCTTAGCTTCCAAGTCATTAGAACTTAATAATTTTTGGATTTTACCTAATGATCTTTCCTTACGGTAAGTAAAAATAACATTAGCACCTACGTCATATAAAGATTTTGCAACTCCCCAAGCAAGACTTCTCTCATTTGCTACACCCATCACTACAATGTTTTTATCTTTTAACTGTATTAAGTCCTTCATAAGAACCTCCCATTTTAACCTGTTATTAGTACCTGTTACTAATTTAAATCATATCACATTCAATGGATGTTACGCTATTCATTTTGAACTACCAAGCTAATATCTTCCTCTTGAAAATAAACGACTACACAGTTTTTCTAAAAAAATATCTAACAGAATTAGTCCACAACATAAAAAGCTACTTGCTTTCCTCAATGAGGAAAGCAAGTAGCTTTTTTAATCTAATACTTCATTTATAGAATTTGCTAAACTTATATTTTTTAAATTCTTGCATGCAAAGTATTGCATAGCCCCTGCACCACCTATATAAAATTTAGTTTCTTTATGATTTTCAGCAAACTGGTCCAACCCAGCTAGCAATTTAGGATTGCGTTCAAAAGGTATGCTTGTCGAAGCAGACAATAGAACCTTTTGTGGTTTAAGTTTTTCTACCATTGATTCTATTGCTCCCGGTGCAGGAGAAGCACCTACTAAAAAGGATTTCCACCCCTTCATCATAAACTGTAGTAATAAAATATGAACCGGGATTTCATGGGTTTCATGAGGAAGACAGCACCCTATCACTAGTGGCGCATCATCCCTATAATGAAAATTACGACGAATTTGCACGAGGAAATCACGCACAATCATACTAGAAACAGCCTCCTGATACTCATCCCATTCTTCCTTTTCCCATCGGTTTCCCACCTCGAGTAAAAAGGGTAATACGACCTTATCTAAAAAATTCTCTAACCCGTAGTGAAAGTATGCTTGCTGCAAAGTATACGTTAGCTCTATTTCATCGAGATCTGTCCCATGCTCCAACAGCTTAAAAACAAAATCATTAAACTCTGGAAAAGAGGATTCCTTTTCTATAGGTAGCTCCACTTGGGCATGATCTAATTGTTTTTCCTCCAAAACCTGCGCAACTGCTTGCTTTAGAGAGTATCCCTTCTCAGATAATACCTTCACTTTTAAAAGCTTCTTTATATCCTCTTCACTATAAACCCGATAGCCGTTATCTAAACGTTCAGGTTGAATCAAGTCATAGCGCTCTTCCCATTTCCGAATAACCTGCTTTGACAAACCTGTTACATTAGACACCTGCTGAATATTATAACTACTATTTGGGCGAGCTTGCATCATCCGTATTCATCCTTTCAGCCTCTATGTAAAAGCTGTTGTTGCTTTTGTTAATTAATCTATAGTATAACATCATTCCCTCAACATTATACAGTAGTTCTACCAAAAATAAAATTCTAGCATTAAATCCTCACCCTAATATCTCTAAACTGAGGGATTAATAGAGTATATTTGCATGATTCATTCGGAACTAATTTGTATAATGTATTATAAATAATATTATACAAACATTTGACAAACGTAATACGTCCTGTTAATAATAAGAGTATAAGAAAATCCAATTGCACGTATTCATCAAGTTTATTCAATAAGGAGAGATTAGATTGGTAATACCTTTTGCGAAAAAATGGTTTAAAGAAACGGAAATAAATACAACCGTAAAAGAACCAGTTATACAGTTGGAGCTATATCCAGAATTAAAGAAGCAAATGAAGTTAATTGGTCTAGGCAAGGACGATATAAGAATGATACATACGTTTCAGCCCTATGTGGAAAAGGGTATAGACGATATTGTCTCTGTTTTTTATGAGCAAGTCCTTTCTGTTCCCTCCTTACGAGCAATTATTGAAGAAAGAACTCAAATCGAGCGTCTTAAGAAAACAGTCGGCAGTTATATTATAGAGATGTTTAGTGGTGAGTTCACGGAAACTACCATTGAGAGAAAACGAAGACTAGCCCAAATGCACTTTCGGATTGGATTAGAGCCTAAGTGGTATATGGGGACCTTCCATCAAATACAAACAATTATCATTTCGTTAGTTAACAAGGAAATAAGGGATCACGCCCAAAAAGAAGAGATCTCTCTTACTATATCTAAGCTTATTAATTTAGAAATGCAGCTTGTGCTAGAAGAATATGAAAAAGAAAACGTGAAGCTTCGCCAACAGCAATACGATACAGTTAAAACAGAGTTAAAAAGTAAAATTTCATCAATAAGTGAGGACTTGGCAGGCTTAACCGATGAGACGACTACCTCCATGGAACAGGTCGAATTGAATACCGCTAGGATACGTGAAAGTGTTCAGGCTAATATGGACAGCGTTAAACAAATACAAACAGAAGCTAACGACGGTAACAAGTTAATAGAACTTCTTCAAAAACAAATGGAGCTTGTCACTGGTAATACAGGAGAAATGGCAAAAATTATTGTTGATTTAAAACATTCTTCGGAAGAGATTTTTCACATCGTTGGGCTAGTAAAGCAAATAGCGGAACAAACCAATTTGCTGGCATTAAACGCATCTATAGAAGCAGCTCGAGCAGGTGAGCATGGAAAAGGCTTTGCAGTGGTGGCACAGGAAGTAAGAAAACTAGCGGAGCAGTCTAAACGCTCTGTAGAAGAAATTACATACTTGGTACAAACCTCTACCAAGCTTACAAACAAAGCCGTTAACACTATTGCAAATATGGAAAAGAGTGTTGAGCTAGGATTAGAAAGCTCCCAGGATACTAATCGGAAATTCAATAAAATCCTTTTTTCTATAGATGAAAACACCGACTATATAAACCAAGTAGAGTTTCAAGTGTCAAACCTTGTAGAGGCAATTAGAGATATTTCAAATGATACTAAAACAGTTGCTGTAACAGCCGATAGCCTCTATCAAACAGCAGTACAGCTTTAATAAAAGAGATAGGAAGTGAATGGAATGTTTTTAGCATGGAATGAAATTAAAAAAAATAAGCTACGCTTTTTTCTAATCATAGGAGTCTTAATGTTAGTGGCATACCTTGTATTTTTCCTTTCCGGGCTTGCTACCGGGTTAGCAAACCTAAATCGCGAAGCAGTAGACAAGTGGAATGCAACTGCTATTGTACTTGCCGAGGAATCGGATAAAAGTCTACCGCAATCATTTATTAGCACCGATGAATTAGATAACATCGAAGCTAAGGATAAGGCAATACTTGGACAAATAAGTGCTATTGCGACAAACGGGGATTCTAAGCAGAATGTGTCTATATTTGGCATAGACAAAGAAGAATTTTTGATGCCAGAAGTCAGTGAAGGTGAAGAATTCTCCGACGAAAATGAAGTAGTAGCAAGTGATAATTTAAAAGAAGAGGGTTTTAAAATCGGAGATGAACTAGAACTTTCATCTACGGATGAAACATTAATGATCGTCGGCTTTACAGAAAGCTCACGATTTAATGGTGCACCCGTGCTCTATGGGGAACTAGCAACCTTTCATAAAGTAAAGTTCGGTGAAGCAGCTGAAGCAAATGAGGATCAAATAAATGGTATTGTTGTTTCGGATGACAGCCTAGATGCTATAAATACAAGCAATGATGAGCTTCAAATTACTGAGATTGAGAACTTCATAGAGAGCCTTCCTGGGTACACTGAGCAATCTCTTACCTTAAACTTTATGATTTACTTCCTATTTGGGATCTCATCTGTCATCGTTGCAATTTTCCTGTATGTTTTAACCGTTCAAAAAATTAGTATGTTTGGTGTAATGAAGGCCCAAGGAATTTCTAATGGTTATCTCTCAGTTTCAGTAATCGTCCAAACCTTTCTCCTTGCCTTCATAGGTGTCGTTGTAGGATTCGGCTTAACGATTTTAACAGGAAAATTTTTACCAAGTGCAGTACCTGTGGCCTTTGATTTAACGACAATGTTAATCTATGGGGCTGTATTAGTGGTTGTTGCTATTCTAGGAGCAGTTTTCTCTGTATTTACCATTGTGAAAATAGACCCGTTAAAGGCGATTGGAGGATAAGTAAATGGCGATTTTAAAATTAGATAAGGTAAAAAAAACATTTGGCTCTGGCCATAAACAGGTTGATGCTTTAAAGGAAACTGATTTTGTAGCCGATAAAGGGGAACTTATTGCAGTGATCGGCCCTTCAGGTTCAGGAAAGAGTACTTTTCTGACCATTGCCGGAGGACTGCAATCCCCTTCTAGCGGAGAGATTATTGTAAACAATCAAAATCTCACCAATCTAAATGAAAAAAAACGGTCTAAAATTCGACTTAAGGAAATAGGCTTTATATTGCAGGCCTCCAACTTGGTACCTTTTCTAACAGTAGATAAACAGATGAAATTACTCGATAATGTAAAAAAAGACAATATGACAAAAGAAGAGCTCGAAACGTTGTACGAAAACCTCGGTATTACTGAGTTGCGTAAAAAGTATCCTTCTGATTTATCAGGTGGTGAAAGACAGCGTGTCGCAATTGCCAAGGCATTATATAGTAAGCCTTCTATCCTGTTAGCTGATGAACCAACCGCTTCTTTAGACTCTGATCGTGCATACGAAGTGATGAAGCTATTGAAGAAAGAAACAGAAAATAATGAAACTACTACGATTGTGGTAACTCATGATACTCGTTTAATTGAATACTGCGATAAAGTGTATGTCATGACGGATGGAATATTAGAAGAAAAAAGCAAAAAGGAAGTGGAGCAAACTGATCCACTATCTCACTAAATACTACTTTTAGGGGGGCTGGCAACAGCCTTCTTTTTTTATAAAAAGTTCTACGTAAAAACATTTGATGATTAAACAAAGCTCTATTTATGACTTTTACTCCCCACTACATAACAATATCTTATATTTTTCTCAATATTAATATAATTTGTGTTATGATGATACATAAAATTTATTAATTGTTTGCAAGGGAGTGCTTTCATTGATCATTCAACCTTCTACTAAAATGTCCTTATTTGAGCCAGCAATATTTGGTGACTTAAAAGCAGCAGCAGCCAGAAAAAAAGAATCCGGATCCGAGCTATATGACCTTAGCCTAGGAAGTCCTGACATCCCGCCAAGTGAGGCGGCTAGGAAAGTACTATCTGATTTGAGCTTTTCAGCAGAGTCTTACGGCTATACATTAAGTGGAACGAAGCGTTTTTATGAGGCAGTGGCTAATTACTATCAGCGACGCTGTAATGTTTCACTAAATCCCGAGACTGAAATTGTCCAAACGATGGGCTCTCAGGAGGGACTAGTCCATTTACCTCTAGCCTTTTGTGATGAGGGGGATATCATTCTAACGACCAACCCTGGATATGTTGCGTATGATGCCGGTATAAAATTAGCAGGAGCAGAGCCTTACTATATGGATCTTCTAGAAGAGAATGACTACTTACCTGATTTAGGTGCGATCCCAACAGAAATAGCTCAAAAAGCCAAGCTAATGATATTAAATTTACCTGGAAACCCGGTACCTGCTATGCCAAGCGAGGAGTTTTACCAACAGGTAGTTGCTTTTGCTAATACATATAATGTCATTATTCTACACGATGCAGCATACTCTGAATTTTACTTTACTGGAGACTCTCCTTGTAGCTTTCTTTCAACACCTGGTGCTCTTGAAGTAGGCATGGAGATTAACTCCTTATCTAAGAGCTTTAGTTTGGCGGGAACCCGGATAGCTTATATCGCTGGAAATTCGGAAATGATCGGTATTATGAAACAATTAAAATCTAATTTAGACTTTGGCATTTACGGTCCAATTCAAGAGGCAGGAATTGTTGCTCTTAATCACGCTGAGGAAATTACGGAATCACTACGCAAAACTTTCTCTGAAAGACACAGAGTAGTCATGGATGGATTAAGAGACCTTGGATGGAATGTGGCACCCTCTAATGGTGGCATGTTCGTTTGGGCTAAGTACCCTTATGAAATCTCTGATAAGGAATTTGTCTTCGAGGCAATCGATCAAACTGGTGTGGTGATGGTTCCAGGTACTGTCTTTGGTTCAGCAGGAGCTGGCTATGTACGAATTGCATTGGTTCAAAATGTAGAAATACTAAAAAGAGCCATCGAACAATTAAAAAAGCTAAAGTTTAATTCATTAGTTCTATAATTATCATCTAAGTAACAGAAAAACCATCGACATTTAGCTGTCGATGGTTTTTAATCTGACAGCTAAACATTAGACTGTCTGACTGTCTAAATCAGAGTTCTCTTCTTTTTCATGAACAAGCGCATACTTTTCCCATTTTTTACTCTTCCATCTAAAGAACATGATAATTCCACGTAGCCACTCATCTGCTGCTATAGCTAACCAAATTCCTGGTAGTCCCATATCAAGAACAAAAACAAATAAATATCCTAACGGCACGCTCATCATCACCATAGATAAGGCGCCCATTATTACTGGGAAGGTTGCATCCCCTGCTGCACGCAACGAATTGATAATTACTATATTCAACGTACGACCAGTCTCAAGTATGATGCTTAAGACTAGTACAGAAGCTCCAATTTTAATAATTTCCTCGTTATCGGTGAATAAACTCATTAAAGGATGACGGAACGTGATTACAACAGCAACCATTACTAATGTAAATACAAATGCCCTTTTTACACTATACCAAACAGATTTATAGGCCTCCTCTTTTTCATTGGCCCCTACAAACCTCCCGACAATTATTGCAGTTCCCATACCTATTGCGACTGCAAACAAATACGTAAACATCGATATATTGACAGCATACTGCCTAGCGGCCAATGCTTCTGCTCCTAAATAAGTCGCATAATATAAAAATACGATTTGACAGCCTTGATATAAAATTTGTTCAAAAGCTGAAGGCAAACCTATTTTAAGTATTTTTCCCACATACTCTTTAGAGATGGTGAAATAGTAGCTTACTTGCACACGGTACTCCATTACTTGATATAGAAGCCAAAAGAACACAAGAAGCGCTATAAATCGACTCACTACAGATGATATGGCAGCACCTTGTACACCTAGCTCAGGAAAGCCAAATTTACCAAAGATTAAGGCATAGTTACCCACGACATGAATTATATTCATCCCTAGCGAAACAAACATGGTTTGCTTTGTATAACCATGTACACGGATAATGGCAGCCAAAGCATTAATCAATGCTTGAAGAAAAATACCACCGCCAACAATCATCAAATATTGATTGGCAAACTCAAGGACCTCTCCCTCTAGGTTCATACCCGCCATGATACTTTTAGAAAATATGACAAATCCAATACTAAGAATAATTCCTACACCAAGATTTAAAGTTACGGCAAGACCGGAAATCTTTGAGGCCTCTATATATCTTCTAGAACCTAAATATTGTGAAACTACGATAGCAGCACCATTACCTACTACCTCTAAGATTAATATCGCAATATGGATATATTGGTTGGCTGCCCCAACTCCTGAAACAGCATTATCAGATACTGCACTTAACATAAAAGTATCTGCTATTCCCATTAACATAAACAAAAATACTTCTAAAAAGATTGGCCAAGTTAAATGAAATAAGCTTAGCTTTTCTCCTAAATCCTTCTTTTGTCTAATTGCCAAGTTTATTCCTTCTTTACTTTCATTTTTTCACAGGAAAAATCTTACCATAGAATCCTTCAATCTACTAATAATATTTTATACTTTTCATTTAATTTAAAATTAAGCTTCAAGTTAAAAGTGGCCAGTTTACTATTACATTTTTATTATATTTTATTTAAATTATGCTAAAATTTATTAGATTTATAGAGGGAAAATAAGGGTAAAAATAGAATATATTAGTACGTATATTCTTTATAGGAGGTCTAACGCAGATGTCTCACTTTATCTCTCGTATCGCCACTGTAGAAATACCCGTCAGTAATTTAGAGAGCTCCATGGATTTTTATATGACTGTTCTCGGGGTTCATGTTGAATCTAAAGGAGACAAGACTGCCATGCTTTCCTTTCATACGAAAGGAGTTCCTACTATTTTTTTAGTAGAAACAAAAGAAGTTCGACCTTTATTTTTTACTAACACTCACTCTAGTGTGATCCATAGTATCATCGACTTTTATACGCCTTTGTTAAAAGATTTTTATCAATGGTTGAAGAAAAATAAAGTTGAGGTTGGGCCACTGAATGTAAATGAGGAGGGTCTAGGAGGTTTTGGATTTAAAGATCCCGATGGGAATAATTTAAGTGCAAGTAATATTGAGCATTTTGGACAATAGTGGACATAAAATACGTCTGACTCTAAAGAGTCAGACGTATTTTATGATTAATGAATAGATGGTTGTTCAATTCCAATATTTTGATGAATGTAATGCTTTAACGCGGGCTCCGAAAGCTCGATTTCATTTATTTGTAAGCTATCTTTGACGTATGCTAGTTTATTTCCTTCTGTTGCATATGATTGGATGTGTAAAGTGTTATCCATGTATAAAATACCTTCATTTGTTATCATTTTATCCTCTTTACTCAACAGACCTTTTTTTGTAAGTTCCTCCTGAATGGTAGAGAGTCGGTCACCTAACCCTTCCTTCAAAGCTTTTGATAAGCTACTTTCTGATCCCTTTTCCAGAAAATTGCACACGTAATAGGCAAGTAGTGTTTGTTCTTTTACAGTTAGTCTCTCCATGCTATTTCCCCATTTCGTCTCTTTTTCTCTTTATTCCTTTTTTTCCTAAAACTTAAACATAAAGGACCTAGATCTTTGGCGATCCAGGTCCTTTACTTTATTCATTTATTATATTTTTTATGTCTTCTTCAAAATCATTAGGATTGTCAGTTGGTGCGTATCTTTTAACTATATTTCCCTCTTTGTCGATTAAAAATTTTGTGAAGTTCCATTTAATCTTACTTGAAAGCAATCCTTTGGTATGCGTCGTCAAGTATTTAAATAACGGATGTGCCTCACTGCCATTTAGTTTTACCATTTCATGCATGGGAAAGGTTACTCCGTAGCTCATACGACAAGCCTGTTCTGCTTCCGCTCCATTTCCAGGCTCTTGAAAAAACTGATTGGATGGAAAACCAAGTACTACTAGTCCCTCATCCTGATACTTTTTATATAGATTTTCGAGGCTGTCAAACTGATTACTAAGCCCACACTTAGTTGCCGTATTAACGATTAACATTGGCTTTCCTTTGTACATACTTAAGTCATATTCCGTTCCGTCCGATTTCTGTACTTTAATGTCATAAATACTCATTTTCATCATTCCTCCATTTTCGATAAAAAAGCATTCAGTTCTTTTAATTGGGACATGAGTGTAATAGCATTCATGTCTAGGAAGTTACAGCTAGTAATTTTCTGTATAATAGATTGTTCAATTTCATTTTCTGCATTTTTAGCTCTGTCAGTTAAAGAAATAATATAAGCTCGTTTATCCTCATTAGATTGATTCTTTTCGAGCCATCCCCGATCAATCATTCGGTTAATAATCGGGTTTAATGTACCAATGCCTAACTCCAATCGTTTTCCAATATCCCTCGTTAGCAAATGATCTTCTTCCCATAATGCTAACAAAACCAAATATTGTGGAAAGGTTAAATGATAAGGCTCCAAGGTTTTCGCATACAGCTTAGCAAAGTTGCTGGAAGCCTTATACACCTCAAAACATAGCTGCTGCTCTAATTTAGAGGGTTTCTCTTTCTTCATGTCAAACGCTCCTTGCATAAATACATCGTGCACGATACACTTATAGAATATCCCATTTTGTAGAAAAAGTAAAAGAATATAACTTTTCTTAAGACATTTAAAAAAGCTTTACAGAGGTTACTAAAAACACCTGCAAAGCTACACAAATTAACTACCGATATATAATGCACATTGACTAATAGCCACAAAAAAAGCAGGATTTTGAATAGGAGATTCTTTATGAATTTCGAGTTCTATCAAAAACTCCCCCTCTACCCTTGCTCTCCATCTAGCAATTTCTTTACCTTCCCAAACATAGCTCGTCCAATCTTCAAGCTCCTTTTCAATTACTATATTTAAATCCTTACCAAGAATTAAGAGGTCCGCCACTAGTTCCTTCCATTTATCATAGGTTATAGTGAAGTGTTCTTTTGTTTCATAATCAAACGCTTGAAAAAATACCCTTCCCTTCTTTGATACCTTTTTACACGTGAAAATAACTTGATCATTTAAATCATATATGTCATATCGAAGGAAGTAACGGTATTCCATGGCTCTATCCAGGAACCGCTTTAGTTTATTTGAGTAATACCGTTGAAAAGTGCAAATTTCCTTTCCATCTTCCTTGTATACTGTGGTTTTAGGGGTAATTTCTATCTCTAACGGCTGCGTATAATGATATATTGGCATTTTTATTTTCTCCTTTGAATGGTTGCTCTAATAATATCATTTTTATACGTATATCTATATTATTTAGGCTATCAAAAGATATAAAGCTAATGTAAAATATTGTATAAATAAGTTAGATATCAAATAGAAGGAGAGGGGGAATGGTATGACAGAAAAAAATACTTCTCAAACATGGGCAATCGTATTATTTTCTATTGGTGTTTTTATGGCTGCTCTTGATAACGGGATTATCAGTGCTGCTCTTACAACCATCAATAGTTCTTTTGAGGTTAATGCAAACTGGGGGGCGTGGGGAATAACACTCTACACTCTCGGTCTTGCAATCAGCGTACCAATAGTAGGAAAGCTCTCTGATCGTTATGGTCGCAAGCGTCTTTTCATTGTGGAGATTGCCATTTTTGGGATTGGTTCCTTGCTAGTTGCCTTAAGTCCTAACTTCACTTTTTATTTAATCGCCCGTTTCATCCAAGCTTTAGGTGGAGGCGGAATATTCATTATCGGAAGCTCTCATATTTTAAGCACTCTGCCAGTAGAAAAACAAGGTAAGGCTTTAGGTATGCTTGGGGGGATGAATGGTATTGCAGCAGTATTAGGACCCAATCTTGGTAGTGTATTGTTAGACCTTACAGGAAGTTGGCATTTCTTATTTCTCATCAATATACCTATTGCAATCGCTCTTGTTATACTTGGTTTTTTAAAACTAGAAGAAACAAAGGATGCAGCAGTTGGAAAACTGGATTTACTAGGAATTGTTTTACTTTCCTTGTCTATTCTCGGAATTATGTATGGGTTGACTAATATTGAAGGAGTCAACTTCTTTACGAGCTTGCTGGAGTTAGAGGTATATGGATATATCTTAGCAGGGATTGTTCTTTTACTTCTATTATTATTCCATGAAAGTAGATTAGAAAAACGTGGGGGGGATCCCATCCTTCCGTTTCGTCTGCTATCCAAATCGTCATACTTATTAACCTTGTTAATCGGTATGTTTTCAGGAGCTCTATTAGCAGGTATGATTTTTATCCCTGCCTTTTCTGAGCAAGTGCTTGGGATAGCCCAAGAAAACGCTGGGTATTGGATGACACCTCTTGCATTAGCAGCTGGGTTAGGCGCAGCGATGGGTGGTATGTTAGTCGATAAAAAAGGACCGATTGTAGCTGTATTTTTATCTGGTATTATTTCTGCCATTGGTTTTCTATTGTTCCCTACTTGGATTGAAGCTAAGTGGCATTTCATCATCGCGTCTTCAGTGGCTGGATTTGGAATGGGTATAATTTTGGGAGCACCTTTAAATATATTGGCAACCGAAAAACTAAATACTGACAAGGGCACAGCCTTAGCAACCCTCTCTTTAAGCAGACAAATTGGAATGACTATTGCTCCAACTATTTATGCAGGATTTATTACGAGAGGATTTACCGAAATGCCAACCATCTTTCAAAATGATTTCCCAAGAATATTACAGGAAAATATCCAAGAAGCAAACCTTAGTGAAGCAGGACTCCAGGAGTTTCAGAACCTGTCACAACAAGTGCTGAAAAACGGGGAAATTATTTCCCAGGAAACTATGTCACCATTGTTAGACCAAATACAAGATCCAACATTACTACAGACTCTTTTAAAAAGTATCAATCAAGTGACTACAATAGCTGCACAAGATGGCTACGGAGGGCTATTCTATTCGGCGGTTGTTATAGCTGCTTTGATAATCATATCCACCCTTATATTGTCTCCTGTCCGAAAACGAAGCTTACAAAGGTAAAAAAAAAGGTAGTAATGACTTATTCATAGTCATAGCTACCTTTTAGCATATTCGGCTAATGCGATCCTGTGGAATCCCTCTTACTCGATTCAATAAGTGTATAAATAATTCCTCCGAAAATCATGAATATCCCTAAAGCTTGGACAAGTGTTGGACGGAAATCTAAGATGAGTGTATCGAGTAATATAGCTACCACCGGGTCTACAAATACTAAAGCAGAAATTACTACAGCGGTTAGCTTTCTAAGACTATCAAAAAACAGATAATAAACAAAACCTGTATGTATCAAGCCCGTACCAAGTATGTAAACCCAGTTTTCCGTAGTTAATCCTTCAAATACATGGAACTGCAGGAACGGTAACAGAATTACTATTCCAACTGAAGTCTGCAAAAAAGTCATTGCATATGCACTTAACTGGTTAACACCTTTTCCAAGAAGCATAGTCATTGCATAACAAAGAGCAGCAAGAAACGCCCAAAGAAAACCCGAGCCCATAAATTCTGAGAATGACTGAGTAGTGTTAATACCGACAATCAAAACACTCCCAAGAAAGCAGACTAGGACTGCAATGAGAGACGTCCACGTCATCCTCTCCTTCAAAAATAAGGTTCCAAGCAACAATACAAATATCGGAGCCAAATTATATATGGTTATAGCAACCGTAATAGAAGTGACCTCAAAAGCCTTGAAAAGGAATACCCAATTGAAAACTAAGAAGATGCCACATAGAAGAGTTTGACCCACTTCTCTTCTTCCCCACTTTTCTGTCTTATGCTGACCAGTGATTAACCATAATGCACCAAGGAAAAGGGTTGCACAAATACAGCGAACAAACACTAGCTCTATAGCAGGAATACCGGTTTTTACTGTAAAAAAACCGATTGAACCAAAAATAGCCATGGACAATGTCATTTTTAGCATCGCCGCGTTATTCATGTAAACTCACCCCACCTTTGCTTTACTTATTTTCTTATATCCACTGATTTGTTGCATAAGGAAAAAGAAGACTCCAACTAAAACTATCAGGCCACCGATTATCTGCCAAGCAACTATACGTTCACCTAGAATAATAACAGCTAATATTGTTGCTCCGACAGGCTCTCCAAGAATACTCATAGAAATGGTCGTAGCATTTACATAATTAAGAAGCCAGTTATTTATGAGATGTGAAATGGTAGGAACGACAGCCAATAAAACAAAAATCCCCCATTCCTTTGCATCATAGCCTGTCAATTGAACCGAAGTGACAACATTATAAAGAATTAAAGCGACTGCAGCAAATCCAAATACACAGAAACTATAAATCCAATGAGATACTTTCTTTACCGCACTTTGACCAATTAGTAAATACCCCACTACTGCAATGACACTTAAAAATGAAAGAATGTCTCCTAATATCGCACTTTTACTAAGGCCAAAATCTCCCCAGCCCACCATAACAGCACCTACAACAGCAATTCCCATAGTAAGCAGGGCACTAGCAGTAGTTCTTTCTTTAAACAAAATCATTCCACCGATTAAAGCAATAATCGGTTGGAGCGCTAGTATTATTGTTGAGCTTGCTACAGTAGTTAGCTTCAACGAGCCAAACCAGAGAGCAAAATGCAAAGCTAAGAACATGCCAGAGAAGAACAAAAGGTACCATTCTCTTTTTGAAATTCTTTTAAATTCGTTCCTTTTTATCCAGACAACTGGCAAAAGCAATAAGCTAGCTAGGATCATCCGATACATACTTAAAATAGTTGCTGGTGCATTGGACCATTTCACAAAAATAGCTGCAAACGAAATCGCCACAATAGAAACTATTAACGGTAATACAATTGATTTAGATGTTTTTTCAGAATTCACAACGTTACCCCATTTTTTCTTTTTTCTAGTAACTATTATTATCCTATAATCTAGCACTTTATCAATATAAAGTAGACAATATAAAATTATCTTCTTTTCCACAAGAAAAGCGCAACCGCCTATCCCTGCCCCGACAGGCAAATGGAGAAAAGCCAGGAGGCAGTTCCTCAGCCACCGGAGCTTTTATCCATTTGACCCCGAGGGGCAAG
>NZ_CALIED010000090.1:0-43991 GCF_938022135.1 uncultured Psychrobacillus sp. | reverse complement strand
TGCGACGAGCTCGCGCAGGAGCAGTATTTTCCCATTTGACCCCGAGGGGCAAGGCACTGGAGCTAGACATCTTGAAAAGCGCAAGTGCCTGTTCTGCCCCGACAGGCACATGGAGAAAAGCGAGGAGGCAGTTCTTCAGCCACCTCACATACTCTTAGTTGCACTATGTAAAAAAAGGCATTCCGGTGATCTCGGAATGCCTATATTATTAACTTTCTGTGACAGGCTCTGTTGTTCGAACAACAAATTCGTCATTTTCTACATCAAATACTACACGCTGACCCGTTAAGACTTCACCTTTTAACAGTTCCTCTGAAAGACGATCTTCCACATGCTTTTGTAATGCACGGCGCAACGGACGTGCTCCATATGTTGGATCGTAGCCTTCTGTAGTAATTTTATCTTGAGCAGCTTCAGTAAGTACTAGCTCTATTCCTTGTTCTTTTAAACGCTTCGCTAGCTGCTCTGTCATTAATGTCACAATTTGTTTTAAGTGTTCCTTCTCTAATGAGTGGAATACAATCATTTCATCTAAACGGTTTAAGAATTCAGGACGGAAGGCTTTCTTCAATTCTTCCAGCATTTTTCCTTTCATATCTTTATAATCCGTTTTTCCTGCTTCTTGTAAGTTAAACCCTACATGTTTATTATACTTAAGTGCATCTGCTCCAACATTAGATGTCATAATCACTACTGTATTGCGGAAGTCGACTGTGCGACCTTTCGAATCAGTTAATCGACCATCCTCTAATACTTGTAAAAGTATATTGAATACGTCTGGATGTGCTTTTTCAATTTCATCTAATAAAATTACAGAATACGGTTTACGGCGAACTTTTTCAGTCAACTGACCACCATCATCAAAGCCAACATACCCCGGAGGTGAACCTACTAAACGAGAAGTAGAATGTTTTTCCATGTACTCAGACATGTCTACTCGGATCATCGCGTCCTCGTCTCCAAACATTACCTCTGCTAAAGCACGAGCTAACTCCGTTTTACCTACTCCTGTAGGTCCTAAGAAGATAAATGAACCAATTGGTCGCTTCGGATCTTTTAAGCCCGCTCGAGCTCGTCGGATAGCACGAGAAATAGCATCTACCGCTTCTTTTTGTCCGATTACACGTTCATGTAATTTATCCTCTAGCTTTAACAACTTCTCGGACTCTGTTTGAGCTAACTTGGAAACAGGAATTCCAGTCCACATCGAAACGACAGCAGCGATATCCTCGACTGTAACCTCTGACTCTTCTTTTCCTTGTTTTTCTTTCCAAGTATTTTTCATAGTTTCTAATTTATCTTTAATCTTTTGTTCTTTATCTCGGAAAGAAGCTGCCTTCTCAAATTCCTGGCTTTGCACAGCTGCATTTTTCTCAGAGCGAACAGCCTCTAGCTTCGTTTCTAATTCTTTTAAATTAGGAGGAGTTGTATAGGAACGAAGGCGAACCTTAGAACCTGCCTCATCAATTAAATCTATTGCTTTATCAGGCAAGAAACGATCTGAAATGTAACGATCAGACATTTTAACTGCCGCTTCTACTGCTTCATCCGTAATTTTCACACGGTGATGTGCTTCATAACGATCGCGTAACCCATAAATAATTTGTACAGCTTCCTCAGAAGAAGGCTCATCAACTTGGATTGGTTGGAAGCGACGTTCAAGCGCAGCATCTTTTTCAATGTATTTGCGATATTCGTCTAATGTAGTAGCACCGATACATTGAATTTCTCCTCGAGCCAGTGCCGGTTTCAAGATATTAGAAGCATCAATTGCCCCCTCTGCTCCACCTGCACCGATTAACGTATGAAGTTCATCAATGAAAAGAATAACATTTCCTGCTTGGCGAATTTCATCCATCACTTTTTTCAGACGGTCTTCAAATTCACCACGATATTTAGTACCCGCTACAACAGTACCCATATCTAAAGTCATTACACGTTTATCTCTTAAAATTTCAGGAACCTCATTTTGTACGATTTGTTGTGCAAGACCTTCTGCAATAGCAGTCTTACCTACACCTGGCTCCCCAATTAGGACCGGATTATTTTTCGTACGACGAGCTAATATTTCAATAACACGTGTGATTTCCTTGCTACGCCCTATTACAGGATCTAGCGTACCTTCTCTTGCAATTTGTGTTAAATCGCGTGCTAACCCGTCTAATGTCGGTGTACTAGCAGGAGCGACTCCGTTGTTATTACTATTGCTATGAGATTGATCGGAACTTCCTAATAATTGAAGCACTTGCTGACGCGCCTTGTTCAAGCTTACACCTGCATTGTTCAATACTCTTGCTGCTACTCCTTCTCCTTCACGAATTAAAGCAAGAAGTAAATGTTCTGTTCCAATGTATGAGTGACCTAGTTTTCTTGATTCATCTACTGACAGCTCAATGACTTTCTTAGCACGAGGCGTATAGTGAACAATCGGACCAACTTCCTCTGCTCCAGTTCCAACCAGCTCCTCGATCCCTGCCTCTATCACTTTTGGATCTACTTCTATTGCTTCTAATGCTTTTGCGGCAATTCCGCTACCTTCACGGATAAGACCGAGTAAAATATGTTCTGTTCCAATAGATTCATGCTTTAAACGAATAGCCTCTTCTTGAGCTAATTGTAAAACTTTTTGCGATCTTTGCGTAAATCGATTAAACATCATGCAGGTTCCTCTCCTTTTGTATTATCTTTTTCTCCTTTTTGCAAACGTTCCCTTAACAGCTTAGCTCGAAACATGTCACGCTCCGTGGCATTTAAAGTAGTGCCAGCGTACTTTTGTAAAAAACCAGGCTGCATAAAGATCATACATTCATTTAGGATGGACATATCTATATCCTTAATAAGTCCAATATCTATTCCTAAACGCACATCAGACAGACATCTTGCCGCCTCCTCTGTGGTCATTAGACGAGCATAGGATAAGGTTCCTAGTGAACGGTAAAGACGATCCTCCAATGTATTTGGGGAGTGCTGTAAAAGTGCGTCTCTTGCTTCTCTTTCTTTTTGAATAATTTGTTCTGCTATACTTTGAAGATCAGCAAGTATATCTTCCTCAGTCTTACCAAGTGTCGTTTGATTTGATACCTGATAAACATTGCCGAGCGCTTCACTACCCTCTCCATATATTCCTCTTACGACCATACCAAGCCGAGAAATAATGGTTACGATTCGATTCATTTGCTTTGTTTTTGTTAAAGCAGGTAAGTGCATCATGACAGATGCTCTAAGTCCTGTTCCAGTGTTTGTAGGGCAGCTTGTCAAATAACCAAACTGTTCGTCAAATGCATATGGTAATTCCTTTTCTAATAAACGATCTATTGTATCTGCCCGTTCGTAAGCTTGTTGGATTTGGAGTCCTGGAAATAGGCATTGAATTCGAATATGGTCCTCTTCATTCACCATGACACTAACAGACTCATCTTCTGATAAAAGGACAGATCCCGTATTTGGTGAATTTGCGAGCTTAGGACTTATTAAATGTTTTTCAACCAAGACTTGACGCCCTAGCTCAGATACATCTTTAATATGCACAGATGTAAAATTTTTCTGTAATTCTTCATCTGCATCTAACAGTGTGGAGGATACAGATTGGTCAATTTTATGCGCTTCGTCCTCTGTAAATGCTAGAGGGAAGCGAAAACCATTAAGGTTTCTCGCCAAGCGAATTCTGGTGCTCATCACGATGTCAGAATGTTCTCCTTCCCCTTCCATCCAACTAGATCTGGAATTATCTAAAAAGTTCTCAATCGACATGTGAATCGTCACCTCCTCCGGCAAGTTGTTTTTCAAGGTCTTTAACTTCGTCTCTTAACTTCGCGGCATCTTCAAATTGCTCTTGCTCAACTGCCTGCTTCATTTGAGCCCTAATTGCTTCAATTCGTTTCTTTAAAGCTATTTTTTCACCAAGTCGCCCTGGTGCTTTTCCAATATGTGTAGTGTTACCATTGTGTAGACGTTTTAGGGCTTGAGGTAAATGAGGACGGAAGCTTTCGTAGCATGATGCACATCCAAACTTACCTTCTTCTAGAAATCTCTCAATAGACCAACCACATTCATCACATTCAAGTGTTTTTTGTTGTTTTTGTTGAACTATCTGATCTGCTTGGTTAAACCAATTAGATAGAAGCTGATGAAGAGATAATGGGTCTTGTTTGTATTCAACATAAAACGGGTGGAGGCTATTGGCACAGACCTCACAATAATGTCTTTCAAAGTGTTCTCCGTTATGCACTTGTGTAACCGTCACTTTAGCTGGCCGTTGTTTACAATTTTCACAAATCACCTTATCAACACCCCGTTCAATTTTCACTTTTTTCATATTTTAGTGTTAAAAGCATGGCACATAGTATACGTGCTCGTAGCTCATCTCTTGCTGGTAGTGGGATGGCTAAAGTTGTTCTGTCTAGAGCTGCTAAAATTATCTTCGCCTCTCTTTTCGTAATAACCTCTTCATCCAATAAACGAAAAACAATATCCTCTGTAGTGGATGCAGATGCTCCTGCTTCCAGACTTTGTATTATATGCTCAATTAATTCAGCTTTTGTGTGGGCTCGAACGCGGAGAATTCGAATATACCCACCACCACCACGTTTACTTTCCACCAAATATCCACGATCCAGTGTGAATCGGGTGTTTATTACATAATTTATTTGTGAAGGTACACATTGAAATTTTTCTGCGATCTCGCTTCTTTTGATTTCAATTTGCCCTCTACTTTCTTGTTCGATAATTGCCTTCAAATAACCTTCAATAATGTCAGATATATTTTTCATCTTCTCTCACCTCTTCTCACAAAAACTGACTTTGACTATCTTTGACTATATTATATAATGAATTTTTTGGTTGTGCAATTCATTTGCCTAGCATAAAAGAAACAAAAAAACTACCAACATTTATTGTCAGTAGTTTTAGGGTGTATCAAAATGAAAACTTATATTCTTATATTTGTGAATTGTATTTAAGCTGCGTAATAAAAATTGTTGGCTCTACCTCAATATCTTGTACTTTGAAAAAGTGATGTCTTTCATACAAAGCAAGAGCTGGTAAATTTTTTGCGCCGGTAGAAACTATTATACTTACAGCTTTTGAAGTAGTGCTCAAAACATGCTGGAGCAACTCAGAAGCTATCCCTTTTCTAAAATAATTTGGGTGGACAACTAACCTACAAATACTTAGTACGTCTCCCTCATATTCATAGGAGATAAAACCAAGTAGCTTCTCCATATGATACTTTCCTATAAAAATCTCTTTAGATACTTTAATATCCTCGATTGTTTCCTTAAGCTGTGGTATGCCTTCAAAACCGATGATCTCTGCTTCCTTGCGGTAAGCCGGAAGCTGTATTTCGAGCATTTCCTCTGCTATAGAATGCTTTTGGTGATCAATTAATCGAATCATATGCACCTCTATTAAACTTTTCTTCTCTTATTGGTTTTTTGGATCTTCGATACTTGCTTCCATTTATCACGTTCTGTTTTTTGAGCAGCTAAGTTGTTTTTACGCTCGATATGAGCAAGCTCACGCAATAATTTTACATAGCTTACATATCTATCCTCTTTTAGTAAACCAGTTTGAATGGCTTCTTGAATGGCGCAGCCCGGCTCTTTTTTATGCTGGCAGTCTCTAAATCTGCATTCGATAGCAAGTTCTTCGATATCCTGAAAACTGTTGCTAATACCTTCGCTAGAATCCCAGAGCTGGAACTCTCTCATTCCCGGGGTATCAATTAATAGTCCCCCACCAGGTAATAAGGAAAGCTCTCTATGAGTGGTTGTATGACGTCCTTTACTGTCATCCGCTCGAATATCGCTAACCTCCATTACATCCTCACCAGATAGAGCATTGATCAAAGAGGATTTCCCTACGCCTGAAGAACCTAGTAAGGCCCCCGTTTTACCGTTGACTAGGAGAGCGGCTAAGTCATCTATTCCCTCTCCCGTGACACTAGATACAGCGAATACATTTACGCCAAATGCAATCATTTCGACTTCACTGATGAAATAATCCACCTGTTCACAAGCGTCTTTTTTCGTTAGTACCACGACAGGTGTAGCACCAGAATCCCAAGCTGCAAGTAGATAGCGTTCTAACCTTCTTATATTAAAATCATGGTTGAGTGACATCACTAAAAATACATAGTCTACATTCACTGCTACCAATTGGATTTCTGTTGTTGTACCTGCCACTTTTCTCGAGAATTGGGATTGTCTCGGTAAAACCTGTTGAATAATACCTTTATCTTCTCCGGGCATCTGCTCTAAAACCACCCAATCTCCTACGGCTGGGTAGGCTTCACGGTTGTGATCAAACTTAAATCTACCCGAAAGAGAGCAAAGCCACTCACCTTCATTCGTAATTACTCGATAAGAATGCTTATGTTCGAGTAAAACTCGACCTACTAATCCTTTGTTCGACATCTTTTCTTCCCATTTACTATTCCATCCATAATGTTCGATTAAATTCAATTTCAATTTCCTCCTAATTTTCCCATTAAAATATTTGAATCGCCATTATATTAAGCGAATTACTGGGCAACAAAAAAACCATGATTGCTCGAATCAGCAATCATGGTCTCCCGTTCATTAGTAAAGAAATTTCAAAAAGTATGAAGAAATAAGCTCGATTGTCTGTATACAATCAAACTAATACCTATTCCGCCTACATTTTAGAAAATAACAGGGTAAGACATCATGAACTTACTGATTCGAATCGAATTATATACAATAGCCATAATGCCTCACCTCTTTCTTTAAGTTAAATTCAGAATACTACAAGTTTTTGAAATATGCAATAGGCAATTATGCCGTTACATCACGTTTTGTAAATGACCAGTAGCTCGTCACAAGGAAAACTGCAAGGTAAATAAGAATTACGACAATAGAGAAGGCCATCGTCATTCCCTCTATTGAGGGATCATTTGCGCCAATGTATTGCCCCAAATTTGTATTAGCAAATAAAATATATTTCGAAGCCTCGATTTTCAGCGCCGCAAGAACTCCTGTAACTTGTACTCCTGTAAACATCAAGAAAATAGATATTCCTATTGCCAATGAGCTCGAACGGAAAACAGAGCCAATCATAAAGGCCAACGTTCCAATCACTAATACATTGATTAGCGATAAAGCAGTTAACAGTAACAATCTACCCCAGAATGAAACTTCAACTACAGCTCCGTCTACTAACTCTAACTGGGTTCCTGGTACATTATCAAAGAATATATAGCCAAAAATGATGCCTGAAATAAGAAGAATACCAGTCATTGCTACTGCAAATAAACCAACCGTTAACAGTTTAGACGTAAGGATCTTCCAACGCTTTACTGGTCTTGTTAATAACATTTTAATCGTTCCTTGAGAAAACTCAGAAGCTACAATACCACCGGCAACAACTACTGTAAGTAATGTAACAACTGACATCATACTAGGAAGGCCGGTGATAAAGCCTTGTGCACTATCATCTATAATTGGTGGCAGTTCATTATCCAATCTATATTTAGTTATTTCAGGTTCCTCCGCAACGGCCGTCATCTGGCTCACTGTTATAGTTTCTCCTGAATCGTCCTGTCCTACTTCTAAGGAATTCATCCATTTCACAAAGCCCGCAGAACCAAGCATTACCAATACGAGCAGTATAGCCATGATCCAGGTTGCTTTTTTACTCCATAGTTTTAACCACTCATTTCGTACGAGATTCAGCAATTTGTCCACCTCCTGTAATTTCTAAGAATTGATCTTCTAATGTTTTTCTATTTGGAGTGATGGAATAGATTTGTAGGCCATTCGCAATCATCTCTGCAACTAATGCAGGCACTTCCTCTTTATTAAGTGGGATTATAAAACCACTTCCTTGAGCCTCCATTGTAATCTCTTTATGTTTAAAGAAATCTACTACTTTTTCTAGTTCAGATGCTTCGATGTAATAATAAGATTTTTGCTGTTCATTTACCTCTTGAATAGATAAGAGCTTCCCATTTTGAATAACGGCAATTCTATCACACATTAATTCTATCTCTGCGAGCAAATGACTTGAAACAAAGATAGCAACACCATCTTCTACTGCGATCTTTTTTAAGTATGTGCGGAATTCCCGAATCCCTGCAGGATCTAACCCGTTTGTGGGCTCGTCTAAAATAAGAAATTTAGGCTTATGTAGGATAGCCTGTGCTAGGCCAAGACGCTGTCTCATTCCTAAAGAATAGGTGGATACCTTTTCGTGAATACGCTTTTGAAGTCCCACCTGAGCAATTACTTCATCAATACGTTCTTTGGTGATGTTCTTATTCATTCGAGCAAAATGAACGAGATTTTTATATCCGCTCATAAACTTATACATTTCAGGGTTCTCTACAATTACCCCTACCTTGCTCATGGACCCCTCAAAATCCTCGGACAAAGGCTTGCCTTCTATAAATACCTCTCCCGATGTTGGCTTCATAAGACCAGTCATCATCCGTATAGTTGTTGTTTTCCCTGCTCCATTCGGCCCTAAGAATCCTGTTATTTGCCCAGAATACAAGTCTAATGTCAGGTCGTCGATAATTTTCTTTTTCCCAATTATTTTAGAAAGATTTTGTAACCTTACTATTGTTTTTTGTTCCAAATTAACTCACCTTCCTTATCACTAATTTTGTCCCTATTAAGTTATACGTCTCAAACTTAAATAAGTTCTATAAAAATCTAATTAATTTGTTTACCTTCTAAGCGAACAATTCAAAAAATAAAAAACACCAATCCACTTTAATTAGATTGGTGTAATCCCATATTAATTATAAAGATGACAGGCAACAAAATGGCCTGGTTCCTGCTCTTGCCAAATTGGCTTTTTCTCTGCACATATAGACATCGCGTGAGGGCATCTTGTCCGAAATACACAACCCGATGGTGGATTGATCGGACTTGGTAGCTCGCCTTGTAGGATAATCCGTTGACGGGATTCCTCAATATCAGGATCTGGAATTGGAATTGCCGACAACAATGCCTGCGTATAAGGATGTAATGGGCTTTCATAAAGCTGACTACTTGTTGTTAGTTCAACCATATGCCCTAAATACATTACACCAATACGATCAGAAATATATTTAACCATAGATAGATCATGAGCGATAAATAAGTAGGTTAACCCTTTTTCCTTTTGAAGACGCTGTAACAATTTTACTACTTGAGCTTGTACAGAAACGTCCAATGCAGATATTGGCTCATCTGCTATGATAAATTCTGGATCTAATGCCAGGGCTCGCGCAATTCCTATACGTTGTCTTTGTCCGCCTGAGAATTCATGTGGATACCTATTAGCATGATCTCGATTTAGTCCGACATCTTCTAACAGCTCATAAACTCTTTCTCTAACCTCTTTTTTAGAGCTATATAATTTATGAATTTCGATAGGCTCTGCAATAATTTCGAGGACTGTGGACCTAGGATTTAGAGATGCGTAGGGATCTTGGAAAATCATTTGCATTTTCTTCAAATAGTCTTTGCGTTCTTTATCATTCATTTCATGTACATTCTTTTGTTCGAATAGCACATCTCCCTCAGTCCGGTTATACAGACCTAGGATAGTACGTCCAGCGGTAGATTTACCACAGCCCGATTCCCCTACTAAGCCAAATGTTTCTCCCTTGAGAATGTCAAAGCTAATCCCATCCACTGCCTTTAAAGTGCTACCTTGACCAATATCAAAATGTCTCTTTAAATCCTTTACAGATAATAGTACATTCTCCGTCATATCTTTCCCCCCTAAACGGCATATCTTCTCACAGCACATATCTCTTTTTGTAGCTTGGAGCCTTCTAATACTAAAATTTCCACTGACTTCCCTGTTGAAGGTGAATGTAATAATTGACCATTCCCATAGTAAAATCCAACATGACGAACTGAGCCTGTGCCTTCGTCATTTGCAAAAAATAGCAAGTCTCCCTTTTTCCATGAAGAAGGTTCATCCTTAGAGACCTCTATACCTTCTCTCGCCTGATCACTTGCATCGCGTGGGATAAAATAGCCACACGCCTTTAACATGTTGTATGAAAATCCTGAGCAATCAAAGCCATATGGAGACATCCCTCCCCATAGATATGGTAAGTCTAAGTAGGCTTCCCCCAGCCTCACAGTTTCCTCTAGTGGGAGTTTTGGTAATTGTTCCTTAGATGCAGCATATTGCACATTTTCTTTTCGGAGCAGCCCTTCTCCATGTGGTGCTCGAACCTTATAGAAATCATCCGTTTCCGCTAGAACAGGTAGAATTGTATTAAAAGGTAGAATCAGTAATGGTTTTTCTTCCGTATCCCATAACTGGGTTCTTGTACCCTTTACTCGAACAATTCCTTTGTTGCCAGCCTCTACTATTTCTTTCAATTGAGCCAATGGCACCCAACCCGGATAGCCCCTTTCGTCTTTTTTAGAGGGCTGCCAGACTGCAATTATTTTAGCCCAATCGTCCTTTATCTCATCCACAATAACTGGCTCTCCATAAAGAAGCTGAGTTTGAACACGGTTCTCATCACAAAGGGCTAGTCGCTCCTTGTATGGCAAAGCTTCTAGCCATTCAACAAGCAGTACAGGATTGGATATTCCAGGACCATCTACTTCCCGAGCGGAAGCCGGCTCTGTCCAGACCGTCGCAACCTTTACTGAACAAGCCCAATAACTTTTTTCTATTGTCATTTTTGTCCCTCCCCTATTTTAACGCTTGCAATGCCTAGCCCATAGGATTTCGAAAAGGTCATCGTGCTAGCTTGGTAGATGATACCACCTGTAACAATGTCCTCCGCCAGCATTAAAGGGGCATCAAAATCATAAAAAAGGATATTAGGCTGACTCGCTGCCAAATGAGCTGCTGCTGTTATTCCTATTTTAGTTTCAATCATACTCCCTACCATACATGTGATATCATTTGCCTCTGCCAATGTATTAATCTTTAATGCCTGATAAATGCCACCAGATTTCATTAATTTAATATTAATTAAGTCTGCAGCCCGCATTTCTAATACACGCTTAGCATCATAAATCGAGAAAACACTCTCATCTGCCATAATAGGGGTTGCCGTTCGTTCAGTTACGTATTTTAAGCCTTCTAGATCCTCAGCAGGAACTGGCTGTTCGACAAACTCAATATTAAGCCCAGTGTCTTCCATAGTACCTATAGCGCGTACGGCTTCTTTTGCATTCCATCCCTGATTGGCATCGAGCCTTATTTTAATATCTTTTCCTACTCGCCTCCTAATAGCCTCAATACGTTCAATATCCTCTTGTATCGTGCCTATTCCAACCTTTACTTTGAGTATTTGAAACCCTTCTCTTACGTAGCGTTCAGCATCCTCTGCCATCTCAGCTGGTTCATTGACACTCACAGTAAAATCGGTTGTAAGGCTATTTCGATAGCCTCCTAAATATTGATAAAGTGGTAGCTCAGCATATTGGCCTAAAAGGTCAAAGATTGCCATGTCAACTGCAGCTTTCGCACTCGTATTTCTAACAAGTGCTTTATGGAGCTTCTGAAAGATTATCTCCTTTTCTAGTAAAGAAAGTCCGATTAGCTGCGGAGAAATAATTTCATTTATAGCGTATTGGATACTTTCTAATGACTCACCAGTGATCACATGAGTAGGTGGTGCCTCTCCGTAACCTACTTTTCCTTCATCAGAGGTTACCTTCACGACAACGGAAAAAGCAGTGGTAACTGTACGTAATGCTGTTTTGAAAGGTTTAGTCAGTGGAACAGCAACATAAAACGTTTCAATAGCTTGTATTTTCACCCTAAATTCCTCCTACTCTACTCCTGGTAATATAGATAACGTTAGGCTCTCTGTATTTAACATGCCGTCTACTCCTAATGGAATCGCAAAGTGAGGCTGACAGTGTCCGATAAGAAAACCTTTTATTGCTGGTTTACCTAAGTTCCCTAAGTAATGGTCAAAAACCTCATCCATTGTAAGAGATTTTTTACCTCTCCTTGGCTCCGCGTCACAGAAGTCTCCAATGACGAATCCAGCAGCTGCATCTAGCTTGCCAGCTAAACGTAGCTGATTTAGCATTCCGTCTACCTTATATGGCTCTTCTCCAATGTCCTCTATTAGCAGAAGCTTACGATTGGTATCCACTTCATATTTGGTCCCAATTCCGCTTGCAAGAAGAGAGAGATTTCCACCAACCAGCTCCCCTCTGGCTACCCCAGGAGCAACTATGGATAAAGGAGATATATCCTCTGTGTAATGTAACTCTATTGGCTGAAACAGCTGATAAAACATTTTTTTGGATAGCTCATTAAATGTGCTTTTACCCACGTCTGAAGCTAACATGGGACCATGGAATGTGACAATATCCGAATATAAATTCATTGCACTATGTAAATAAGTGATGTCTGAATAACCCCAAAAAATTTTCGGATTTTCATTCATTAATTGATAATCGATTTGGTCTGCATACCTTGCAGCACCATATCCTCCGCCAGCACAAATTATTCCGTTGATGTTAGGGTCTGCGAACATCTCATGTAAATCCTCTAGTCGCTCTTCGTCTGTGCCCGCTAAATACCCGTTAACTTGCTCTACACTTTTTCCCATCCTATAAGATAATCCTAATTCCTCTAAAAACGATAGGGAGCGTTTCAGTTGATCTAAGTTAGGAGGACTAGCTGGAGCAATAATTCCAATTGTATCCCCTTTTTTCAATCTATTTGGTTTTATTTTCATATGTATAATCTCCTTTGTTTTTAAAGAAAAGGGCGGCACTTGCAAAAGTGCCGCATCTTTTGTGGGGGAAAAAATGCTTTATTCCTTATCTGCCCATTTTAAATCCATGTATCCAACTGGATGTCTTACAATACCTTTAACATTCGATTTCTCCAGTGTTACTTGGTTGTAATAGTGGACTGGAATAACAGGCATTTCTTCCATTAAGAATTTGTCAGCCTCTATTAGCATATCCCAACGTTTTTGCTCATCTGTTTCATTTTTAATATCAGCAATCATTTTATCGAACTCTGGACTAGACCAAGTAGTACGATTCATAGAAGAACCAGTTATAAAGCTTTCTAATGCGTTTACAGGATCAGCATAGTCAAATAAGAAGGAAGAGCGTGATAACATGTATTTGAACTCTTTTTGCTCAGAAGCAAATACGCTAGCCTCTACATTTTGTAGTGCTACTTCTACTCCTAGAACTTCCTTAAATTTACTTTGAAGTGCCTCTGCAATTTTCTTGTGTGTATCACTTGTAGAATAAGTTAACGTTACTTGAGGTAGTTCAGTGTAACCTTCTTCTTTCATGCCTTCTGCTAAAAGTGCTTTTGCTTTTTCCGCATCATGCTGTATTAGCTTTCCTGCAGTCTCTCTAAATTCCTTGCCATCAGGACCTTTAAATCCGTACGGTACAAATCCCTCAGCAGGTTTCTCTCCATTTTTCGTAACGAATTCTACGATTTCTTGTTGGTCAACAGCCATCCCAAATGCTTGGCGAATTTTTTTGTTTGTAAATGGTTCCATTGAAACGTTATAGCGGAAGAAATACAGACCTGCTTGGTCTTCGTTTTTTAACTCAGGATCATCTTTTAATTGGTCTGCAAGCTCTGCAGGAACACCAGAAACGTCTAAATCTCCTGTTGAATACATTTGATACTCTGTATTGGAATCATCAATCATTGCCCACTCGACTTTGTCTAACTTAACCGTATCGGCATCCCAATAGCTTTCATTTTTCTCAAAAGTGAAGCTTACATCATGATCCCAACTAGCCAATTTAAAAGGACCATTCCCAACAAATGATTCTGCTTCTGTAAACCATTCAGGATTTTCTGTAGCTACCTTCTCGTTGACCGGGAAGAAGCTTGGGTTCGTGATAATATTTAAAAATGCTTCAGTTGGAGCAGCAAGTTTAACTTCAAATACTTTCTCACTAACAGCTTTAATCGCTACTGCATCAGCTGCTCCTTCTCCATTGTTATAAGCCTCTGCCCCTTCAATAAAATAGGCCAAGAACGCTGCTGGAGAAGCAGTTTCAGGATTTAACATATGCAACCATCCATAAACAAAATCTCCTGCTACAACAGGGTCTCCATTAGACCATTTTGCATTTTCACGAATCGTAAATGTATACGTTAGCCCATCCTCTGATATATCAATCTTCTCCGCCGTAGCCTCTTCAGCTTGATGGTCTTTGTTTAATCTTACTAGACCCTCCATAAGGTTGTTTAACGCGCTCCATGATACTGCATCAAACCCTACCGATGGATCAAATGACGTTGGCTCATTGCCATTATTTAGCTTAAGTACTTTTTCTGCCTCTGGAGCAGGTTCCTCTTTACCCTCGTCCGTCTTTGTTGTCGTCGGCTCAGTCTCGGTCGGTGTCTTCCCAGCCTCTTCATTGGCTGTACACGCGCTTAACACAAGAACAAACAAAGCCACAATTAATAATGAAAGCCATTTTTTCATCCTAGTTTCCCCCTCTGTATTGTATATGTGAATGCACTTGCGCGCTCTCATCCTTTTTACTTTTGTAATTGTAAAACCTTTGCTCTGTCATCCTGGAGCCAGCAATCTACCTTATGGGCATCTGATAGCTTACTTGTAAATGGATACACATGATCACATACTACCATGGCAAACTTGCATCGTGCAGTAAACGGACAGCCAGTAGGAGGTGAGAAAAGGTCAGGTGGTGTTCCATCAATTGGCTGCAACTCCTCATCCATTAAATCCAAACGTGGAACTGAGTTTAGAAGCCCTTGAGTATAAGGATGCTGTGGAGTGTAAAAAATTTCTCTTTTATCCCCTATCTCCACAATTTTACCTGCATACATCACCGCTATGCGATCAGCTATCTTTGCTACTACCCCTAAATCATGAGTAATTAAAATAATTGAAATATCGGTTTTCCTTTGAATTTCTTCAAAGAGCTCCAATATTTGTGCTTGTATCGTTACGTCTAAGGCAGTGGTAGGTTCATCTGCTATAAGCAGTTCTGGATCGCAGATTAAAGCAATGGCGATTACGATACGCTGTCTCATCCCACCAGAGAATTGGTGAGGATACTGTTTTAATCTTTCCGAAGGATTCGGGATGCCTACCAGGTTTAGCATTTCGATTGCCTTTAGCCTAGCCTCTTGTTTTCCAACCTTCTTATGTGTCCTCAAACCTTCCGTTAACTGCTCCCCTATAGTAAGCGTAGGATTTAAGGCTGTCATAGGGTCTTGAAAAATCATGGATACATCAATACCTTGGATCTTTCTGAGTTCTGATTTACTTAGCTTCGTAAGCTCTTTGTTTTTAAATAAGATACTTCCATTCTTAATCTTGCCTGCTGGCTCCGGTATCAATCCCATGATGGCATTAGAGGTCACACTCTTACCACAGCCAGATTCACCAACGATTGCTAATGTTTCACCTTTATATAAATCAAAGTTGACTCCCCTGACTGCTTCTACCTCTCCCCCATACGTTTTAAATGAAACTTGTAGGTTATTAACCTGTAATATTTTTTCATCCGTTATCTTCTTTCTTGCTTTCTTACCGTTAGGCCTAGCTAAAGAGTCACCCGATTGTAAGGATGCAGCTACTTCATCTACTTTCCCTCGAGCAAGTTCCTTTGCATGATCTAATTGATGTTCATTCATCCATTCTTACCTCCTAAGCTTTGGATCAAGTGCATCCTGTAAGCCATCTCCTAATACATTAAATGCAAACATTGTCACAGAGATAAAGAATGCAGGGAAAAACAACCTCCACCAATGGCCAGATAAAATTACTGGCAAGGCATCATTTGCCATTACACCCCAGCTGGCAGCGGGTGCAGATACTCCTAGTCCTAAAAAACTAAGAAATGCCTCTGCAAATATCGCACTCGGTACAGTAAGAGTCATTTGGACAATAATAGGCCCCATCGTATTAGGCAATAAGTTTTTCCGTATGATTCTTGAGCTTTTGGCACCAAAGGATTTGGATGCAGTTACAAATTCATAATTTTTAATCTGTAATACCTGGCCCCGTACAATCCTAGCCATACCTACCCAGCCAGTTACCGTTAACGCCACTATAATGGTTGTTAGACTTGGACCCATTACAACCATCAATAAAATAACTACCAGTAAATGCGGTAGACCATAAAGTACTTCAATAATACGCATCATGATCGCATCTGCTCTGCCGCCTTTGTAACCACTAAAGCCTCCATAAATAATTCCAATAAAGAAATCAATTAATGCAGCCATTACCCCTACAAATAACGAAACCCTAGCACCGTACCATGTTCTTGTAAAAACATCTCGACCTGCCTCGTCCGTACCGAACCAATGCTCAGCTGATGGACCTTGATTTTGCATTGGATAATTTACTTCATCCATATCATAGGGTGAAAAGATCGGACCAAATATAGCAAACAGGGTGAGAAGAACTAAAAAGAGCAGTCCTCCCATTGCAAGCTTATTTTTCTTTAGTCTTCTCCATGCATCCTTCCAATAGGACAAAGAAGGTCTTACAACAGATTCGGCTTCTCCCTCTTCTTTTACTTTTGGACGAAACCATTCATCCTTTATTTCTACTGGGGATACAGTCTCTTGTGTTTTAACCATTAAGCATCCCCCTCTTTACGATGTAATTTGATACGTGGATCTAATATGCCATAGACAATGTCTACTAAGAACAGCATAAATACTAAGAATGCACTATAAAAGACCGTCGTTCCCATGATAACTGGATAATCACGATTATTAATGCTTTCTACAAAGTATTTTCCCATTCCTGGAATGGCAAAAATGCGTTCTATTACGAAGGTACCTGTTAGAATACCTGCTAACATCGTACCCATAATGGTTACTACTGGCATTAAGGCATTTCTTAAGGCATGACGAAAAACAATTCTAACTGGAGAAAGTCCTTTAGCTCTTGCCATTTTGATATAATCCTGTGTCAATACTTCTAGCATGCTGGATCTAGTCAAACGAGCGATTATTGCCGTAGGTCCCGTGGCCAATGCTAGGGTTGGAAGAATCATATGCAACGGACTACTCCAAGTGGCTGGCGGTAATAACTCCCACGTTACTGCCACTTGCTGAATCAGTAAAGTAGCTAAAACAAAGTTAGGAACTGATATACCAATTACCGCAAAAGTCATAGCCAAATAATCAATAACACCGTTATGCCGGAGAGCTGCCAATGTACCTAAAAGAACCCCAGACAATAAAGCAACTAGGATAGTTGCCATCCCTAACTCAAAGGAAATTGGAAATCCCCTTGCTAACAGTTCATTGACTGATTCATTTGGTTTTTTAATCGATGGACCAAAATCGAATGTAACAATTGACTTCAAATAGTTCAAATATTGGACGTACATAGGCTGGTCTAGCTTATAAAACTTTTCTAAGTTTGCTTGAATAGTAGGATTCGAAGTTCTTTCACCATCAAAAGGAGAACCCGGTATGGTGTGCATTAATGCAAATGTGAGAGTCGCGATGATGAGGATTGTTGCTATCATCATCATAAAACGCTTAATAATATACTTCGTCACGGCAGGCTTCCTCCTAACAGAATTTGGTTTGCATTGCTAGCTCTACCATGACAAGCATCGCACGATACGCTTCAAGAATATCTTTTGCTTCAAATTTTACGATAGTTGTTCCTTCTATTATTTCACAGCCAGGCATAAGTGCTGCCCACTCAGCTTGTCCGTAGTTTGTAAATTCAATTTTTAATATTGGGTGCTCGGGAGGTGTCAGTGGTGGAATATGATTTCTTTTTTTAATAGCCTCTGCTACTTTTTCTTTAAGAAGGGCTTGTGATTTTTGAGGATGTAATGTTTTTACAGCAGACCTAGATATAGACTGCTTTACAGCAGCTGTTACAATGCCAGGTATAAGAGCTTCTGCCTCTCGACAAGCTCCGTCATCTCCAGCAACCATAATGACAGGAACTCCGTAATAGCCAGCCACGTATGCATTAAGTCCAAGCTCGCCTATCTCTACGTCATTGATGTACATATTACGAACTCCAAAAATCATGGAATGGCTCATAACCCCAGGTTGTCCTGCTCTAGAATGATATCCCGCAAATACTGCTCCTATGTAACTTTCGTCTAAAGACTGTACCATCGAATAAGGCTTAAGGTCTCCTGTTATTAGAGAGGCTTCTGGATGTAATTCCTCCACTAAAAGATTATTCATTTTTGAATGGCTGTCATTAACTAGGACCTCGTTAACTCCTGTAGATAGTGCCCCTTCTATAATTGCATTGGCTTCTTGCGTCATGATGCGTCTTGCTCTTTCATAGTTATGCTTGTTCGACTCCACAAATGTGTAATCCGGCAGACCTGTTATGCCTTCCATATCAACCGAAAGAAATAGCTTCAATACATTCTCCCCCAAATTCTAACTCTATTTTTCTATTAGTAAGACCAACTTTATCAAAATTTACGGAAAATTACAATATCTCGTTTTTGCTACATGTTTAGTATATTAAAAAAAAATTAATAAATTCATTTCTTCCTTTACCGAGAAAATAAAAAAGCAAATGCACCTTTTATAAAGGGCATTTGCAATATTCGATAAAGATAGACAAAACTTGGTTAAGTCGACGCTATAGTTCAAAAATTAACGAAATCTAGAGAAAAATCCACGATGGGATCCACCTGAAAACTGATTGTTAACAGGGTAAGCATTTTGTGCTTCAGGTACTACCACTGTTTCATTCGATTCTGTAACGTAATATTGCGGAACATTTACGATATGCTCTCTATTAACATTTACAATTGGTTGAATGACTGGCTGAACTCTTGGTATGAAAGAATCACAAACGCGATATTGCGGTGGGCAAATAATTGGCTCAGCTGCTGGTAGCTGTCTATTGCACCCACATTGTTGGCCCCAACTCATATTCTTCCCGCATGAATGGCACATATGATGATTACTCATATTTTTCACCTCCTCTTGCACTTATAGTAATAAATGCAAGAAATCATAAGAGGAATAGACAAACACCTCAATCACCAAAAAAAAAGAATAATTTTATGTAAGCCATTATGCAAGATAAAACCAAGACAGACTTGATCCTTATTTAATTTTCCTTAGCTATGGGCAGCTTATGAATAGCTTCATTTGATACGGACCATACTTTAAGAGACACTATCTCGGCCCCTACAATTCGGTCTGGTCATGCTAGTACTCATTAAAATTATTACCAAAT
Organism: uncultured Psychrobacillus sp.; assembly: GCF_938022135.1. Taxonomy (NCBI): domain Bacteria; kingdom Bacillati; phylum Bacillota; class Bacilli; order Caryophanales; family Bacillaceae; genus Psychrobacillus; species uncultured Psychrobacillus sp. Next base: position 24,832 of record NZ_CALIED010000090.1, on the reverse strand, counting down.
AATGTTTAATATGGATAATATCTGTTTATCAAATTAATACTCATAGATTTTATCGTATAAAATACCTAAAAAAAGCGTTTAAGTTGATTGAAAAACGGTTATTCTGGGCATATGGGTTGATTAAACAACTTTATCTTAGTATAGTAATAGACTTAACTTAGTTGATTTTAAAAGGAGGAAACATGAAGAATATTTCAAAAGTATTTTATATCACGATCGGCCTTATTATTATAGCGGTCGGTTATGGAGCACTAGCTCCGGAAAGTTTTGAGGCGCTTACTACACGAGGTAAGTCGTTTGTTTCAACATCATTTGGTTGGTATTACATGCTACTCATGTCAGTGATGTTGTTAGTTAGTATATTTTTTATCTTCAGTCCGTACGGGAAGATACGATTAGGTAAGGATACTGATCGACCAGATTTCAGTTTAATTTCCTGGTTAGCCATGCTATTCTCAGCAGGAATGGGAATCGGTCTTGTCTTTTATGGTGCCGCTGAACCTCTATCTCACTTCGCAACTAGTCCTGCTACTGAAGAACCTAACACGGATGCTGCATTTAAAGAAGGATTACGACAATCCTTTTTTCATTGGGGATTACACGTTTGGGCAATGTATGGAGTAATTGCTTTAACACTTGCTTACTTCCAGTTCCGTAAAGGGGAACCGGGGTTAATTTCGGCAACACTGAAGCCAATCTTCGGCAAAAAAATGGAAGGTCCTTGGGGTGTCCTTGTCGATGTGCTAGCTGTCTTTGCAACAGCATTTGGAGTTGCTACTTCCCTTGGCTTCGGCGCTGTTCAAATTAACGCAGGTCTTAACTACTTATTCGGTTTTGAAATAGGTATCTTTTCACAATTTATCATTATTTCTGTGGTTACTGTCTTATTTGTGGCCTCTGCATGGTCAGGGTTGAGTAAAGGTATTAAGTATCTTTCAAATCTAAACTTAATACTTGCTCTTGCCCTTTTACTATTTGTAATTGTTCTAGGACCAACTTTACTCATTCTAAATATGTTCACGGATTCATTTGGTGGTTATTTAGCAAATATTATTCAAATGAGCTTTAGAACGGCTCCATTAAGTTCTACCAATAGAGATTGGTTGGATATGTGGACGATCTTTTACTGGGCTTGGTGGATATCCTGGGCTCCATTTGTGAGCATGTTCATCGCTCGAGTTTCTAAAGGTAGAACCATTCGCGAGTTTATGATTGGAGTATTACTAGTACCTACTCTTTTGGGTGCAATTTGGTTCTCATCTTTCGGAACAACAGCTATTGATATACAAAAAAGAGGCGTGGCAGATTTAGCAAGCCTTTCAACGGAGCTAACTATTTTCGAGATGTTTAATACCATGCCATTCTCTTTTATTATTTCTTTGGTAGCAATTTTGTTAATAGCATCGTTCTTTATTACGTCAGCGGACTCTGCAACATTTGTTCTCGGTATGCAGTCTACTAATGGGTCACTTACCCCACCTAATAGTGTCAAGCTTACGTGGGGAGTAATCCAGTCGACCATTGCGCTTATATTACTATCGGTCAATGGGCTCACTGCTTTACAAAACACTATCATCATTGCAGCTCTACCGTTCTCTTTTATTATGATACTCATGGTCATATCATTATTTAAATCATTAAACGGTGAAACTAAGTTAAAAAAGAAAAGATAAACAAAAATGCCAGGGAAAACCCCTTGGCATTTTTGTTTTAATATTTTTCATTGGGATATTATGAGATAATATACAAAGATCTGGTGAAAGTGTGGTTTCTTTATGATAAGTACAATAGGCAGGACAGTCAACCAAGAGGTCATTATGGATTTTCCTTTAGAATATATACAAACAAACGAACTGGAATGGTATTGGGTGGATATTGGTGAACCGACAAAAGAAGAGGAACAACTTTTAAGCTCCTTCTTTCACTTCCATCCACTTGCTATCGAGGATTGTTTGCAAATGTTGCAACGTCCTAAGTTAGATCACTATGTTGATTATGAATTTTTTGTTTTACATGCCTTTAATGAGAAAGAAATGGAGGCTGAGGAGCTCAACCTTTTTGTCGGAAAGGATTTTGTTGTAAGTTTCCACTTTCCCCCTATGCAAGAGTTACAAGAAGCTAGAGAGAGAATTAGAAGTAACCCTAGAAATTGGGATCGTGGCAACATCCTCATTACGTACAATATCGTGGATAAAGTAGTAGACACCTACTTCCCAATTGTTTACCACATCGAGGATTATTTGAATGAGGTAGACGAAAGGCTATCGATGGACATGGATCATTTGTCTATGGATCAAGTATTTGACCTACGAAGTGACTTATTGCGTTTACGAAGAACTATCATTCCTATGCGAGACTTGCTATACCGAGTGATGTACTCCGAGCGTATTAACTTAAACCAGAGTGAGCGTGCATATTTTGATGACATTTATGATCATCTTCTGAAGTTAACCGAGATGGTAGAAGCTAATCGAGAGTTAACTGCAGATATAAGGGACAGCTATGATTCAATCAATGCTAGCCGAATGAATCGTATTATGATGATACTGACCACGGTTTCTACCGTCTTTATCCCGTTAACGTTTATCGTTGGAGTGTACGGCATGAATTTTATTAATATGCCTGAGTTAGAGTGGAAGTATGGCTACTTTATTGTCGTTGGTTTAATGGTAGTAATTGCTACTGGGATGATTGCTTGGTTCAAGTATAAGGGCTGGTTTAATTTGTTTAGAAGTTAAAATTTACTTAGGGGGATAATATGATTGAGATTAAAGGAACACATAATAATGCATTAGTTTTTACAGATACAATAGAAGAAACTGCAAAATCTCAGGTAGAACAGCTTTGTAGTCTTCCATTTCTTCAGGACACCAAAATTAGAATGATGCCAGATTTACATGCTGGAAAAGGCTGTACGGTAGGCACTACTATGACGATTACTGATAAAGTAGTCCCTAATTTTGTAGGAGTCGATTTAGGATGCGGAATGATTTGTGCAAAGCTAGATACTAGAAAAGAAGATGTGGATTTTGCCAAGCTTGATAAGACAATCAAGAAAAATGTACCAAGCGGAACTCGTATTCGCCAAAAAGAACATCGTAATACAATAGAAATACCTTTCGAAGAAGTAGCTGCTCCTATTAATGAACAGCGCGCAAGGTTAAGCCTAGGTTCACTAGGAGGGGGAAACCACTTTATAGAACTGAATGAAGGGGAAGATGGCAGTATCTATCTAGTCATTCACTCTGGAAGTAGAAACTTAGGAAAACAAATTGCAGAGCATTATCAGCAAGTAGCAGCCGATACTTTAGGTAACAGCGTATCAAGAGATCTTGCATATGTAGAAGGAGACAATATGAAGGATTATTTATATGATCTTTCCATTGCCCAAAAGTACGCCGCATTTAATCGTAAGACAATGGTTGATGTTATTTGTAGAGGAATGAACTGGAGTGTTCAATCAGAGTTTGATACCATTCATAATTATATTGACTTAGATAACATGATTTTACGCAAGGGAGCAATATCGGCTCAAGCTGATGAAATCGTAATTATACCAATGAATATGCGTGATGGCTCACTTATCTGTCGCGGAAAAGGAAATCCTGAATGGAATTATTCTGGCCCTCATGGAGCTGGCCGTTTAATGAGCCGTTCTCAAGCAAGAAAACAAGTAGCGTTAGAGGACTTTCAAGCTTCAATGGAAGGAATTTGGAGTACTTCCGTAGTGTCTGCCACAGTAGATGAATCTCCTTTTGCCTACAAGGCTATGGAGGATATACTTGCTCATATTCATGACACGGTTGATGTATTAGAGGTTATTAAGCCCATCTATAATTATAAAGCACACTAATATAAAGGAGGCACATCATATTTTCTTATGATGAGCCTCCTTCTTATATCTCCATTTAAATCAGGACTGATTAGCTGTCCAGTAATAAAATAAAGCTGTAAAAGTTAGTTTTTCTACATATGATAGGCCTTCTGCAAATGAAACGTGAACATTCATCCCTTGCAGCTCAAAGGCCGGGTGTGTAGCATACGGAAACATACCAAAGCGATAGGTTGCTAATCTTTTACCGTTCAAATCATTTACGTCTATATCACCGTATACACTCTTTGCTTCCATCTGATGTGTTTTTTCCCGATTTGGGTCAAATACTAGTGCTCTATTTTTTACTGAAAAAACTGGAAGTACTACAGTTGAAAGGTGTACCTGCTTATGATCAAACACTTGTATCTCCATAAATTTAAATTTGTTTGCAATAGTAAACTTGCTAACCACTTGACCATCCATTGTTATAACATCATAAGTTACTGGAAATATCATTCCTTTTCGAATAAGTGGAAATGCATTTAGCCTTCTTATGACCGGCTGTTCCACTGTAGGACTGATGCTATAAAGCCTTTCACCAGTGGGGGATACTAAAAAGCTCCTCGGAATAATCGAGACATCACTTTGGAAATTTAACTCCTTTAATGTAAATTCAGATGGAGTTTGTTCTGTAACTGTGCTCTGCTCCACTGGTAGCTTGTTCGCTGCTTGTTGGAACAAGAAAGTCAAACTAAAGAAAATGAGAAGCGTCCATCCTACAGATATATGTAATTCCCAATCCGTTAATAAAGTGTCCCTAAAGCCCAAAATTGCTGCTATGTAAACTATTAAAACAGTAATAGAGGCTATTTTAGCATATTTGGCTGTCCGTTCATAAATATGTTTCATCTACATCCCCCCTACCCCTTTTACGAAAACCTTCAGGAAATAGTTTCATAAAAAAATCCCTCCTAAAAGATTTCTCTTTTGGAGGGTCTTCTTTTAATGCTCTAATGCTCGCTTAAACAGTTTTCGTAAAAATTGCCACAAAATATAGAGGCCAAACGCTAGAAATAATACCACTAAAATGGTCTCTACTGCGTGTGGTAGATTAAATGGGTTTAAGAAGATTTGAAGCGTAACTAGCAAATAGATGAGTCCGGCGATTCCAGCAATAACTACAATACCCATTATTGCAATCTGCATATAACTAAGTTGCTTCATTTGATGACGGTGTATAAATAATTCTAAAATGATGACCAAAAGGATAACCATAATTGTAATTGTCATCTCATGGAGATAGATAGAATTTATTAAATAGATGCCAAGAAATAAAATCATTAAGTACTTATAATTCTCATCTATTAGCTTTAACATACAGTCACCTCGGTTTTTAATATTTCATCGCTAGACGTTGTTTACGGTGGGCCCTTCTTGCTGGTCCAGTTTCATACAGACGTTTTTCATCCTCATTTTCTGGATGAATACCCGGGACTGGAACTGGTTTCCCCTCTTCATCTACTGCAACCATTGTCAGGAATGATTCGGTTGTAAGTTTTTCTTCTCCTGTCAGTAGATTCATGGAAGTTACGCGAACGTATACCTCCATTGAACTGCGTCCCGTTGAGGATACAATTGCATCTAATTCAATTACATCTCCAACTTTTGCTGAAGATAAAAAGTCTACGGAATCAATAGAAGCGGTCACGACAGCTCCTTTTGCATGTTTCATCGCAGTGATGGCTGCGATTTCATCTATAAACGCTAAAACCTTGCCACCAAATATAGTTTCATGATGATTAGTATCTGGAGGTAAGATTAAATGGGTTTGAATTGTTCTTGATTGACTCATTGGATTAGTATTCACGAAAATCTCTCCTTGATGTTTAACTTCGATGTATAGATCTTTCTTATATTCTTACTTACTTAGTATAGCATTCCTTCTTTAATTTGAGTTGGAAGAAGATGCGAAACTTGTCGCTGCAATAGATGAAATCATCATAGCCTGCTGAGCCTGCAAAAGTAATTCAAGGGAGGTAGTCATTGATATTGCGGTAGTTTCACGTATGTCCCTAGAAGGATTCAAAGTCAGTCCAAGAGCAATAGGTAGTGCTGATTCCTTGTACCAGGTAAAAAGCTTCATATTAGTCAATGCTCTGTATGTCTCTACTATATCCATTAGCTGATTCTCGTTTAATTTAAGAGCAGCCATAAAACCAATAAGTGGATATTGCGAAATAGAGAATTTTATCTTCACACTTTTAAAACCATCCCTAATAACCACTACCCTTGGTACTGTTTCCTTATCATACCCTGGATTTGTATAAGTAAGCACTTGAGATAACCACTGGAGCTCATTTCCTGCATAAAATTTATGATTCTTTAACTCCTCATAGTATTTATTCATGGTCGCTGCCCTCGTTGTAATATCCCCTTCCAGCTTACCTAAAAAGATGGCAAATGGATAATCATCACTATTAGTTAAGAAACGATGATGGACCTTCATCGCTGACATAAGCTCCATAGCTCTACTGATTTCAAAATCCCACTTATCTGATTCATCCGACATCATTAGAGCAGCAACGTATGTGTAATCATTCATCTTAAACGATTTTTTCTTCAATTCCTCTACCTTCAGTAACAACTGATCGATTGCTTCTTCCGGTTCTTGGCCACTTACATCCAAAACGGAAGTAAATAATGGCTGTAGGTGGGAACGCAAGGGAGAGAACACACTTACTCTGTTCTTCAGAATCTCTTTTATCTTGTTAAAGCGAACTGAATCCACATCTTTTTCTAGGGACGTATAATAGCCAGCAAGGGACAGTGTTACTCTTTTATCTACTGACCATCCTAAAATCTCTTTGAGCTTATTATAATTATGCTCTACTTTTTGTATTTTCATCATTTTACCCACTCCTTTACTTTTTTACTGCTTAAAACCCATGAAAGTTTCACTAATTTGTTATACTAATACCACAAAGAAAAGTAGGTGTTAAATGATGCGTATAAATAAATTTTTAAGCGAGGCTGGCATAGTATCTAGACGTGGTGCAGACAAATGGATAGCAGAGGGCAAGGTTACCATTAATGGGGCAGTTGCTGAACTAGGAAGTAAAGTAGAGACTGGCGATGATGTACGTGTAGATGGAAAGCCGGTAACTGTGGAGCAGCCTTTAGTATACCTTGCTTTAAATAAGCCAGTAGGTATAACTAGTACAACAGAGCGTAATATTAAAGGAAATATCGTGGACTTTGTTAATCACCCACTCCGCATCTTCCATATTGGTCGCTTAGACAAAGATTCTGATGGCTTAATATTACTAACAAACGATGGGGATATTGTGAATGAAATTCTTCGGGCAGAAAACAAGCATGAAAAAGAATATATTGTAACTGTCAATGAGAAAATAACAGACACTTTTATTGAAAAAATGTCGTCTGGAGTTAACATTCTTGATACAACTACTTTACCATGTAAAGTAAAAAAAATAGGACCAAAAACATTTAATATTATTTTAACTCAAGGCTTAAATCGCCAAATACGTAGGATGTGTTCTGCCTTAGGATTTACAGTTAAGAGATTACAACGAGTTCGTATTATGAACATTTCCATTGATGGTCTTGCTATTGGTGAATGGCGCGATTTAACTGAGCAAGAAAGAAAAGAACTATTTATGGAATTAGATTATCATCCAAAACGATAATAAAAGAAGCAGTCCCCATTTTAAATGCGGACTGCTTCTTTTATTATCTAGTTTCCAGCCACACGTTTCTCTAATGGTTGGAATAATTTCTTTTTATCTACATCTGGTCGAAGGGATTCTAGCTGTTCTAAAGCAATCTTAGCACCATAGTCCATTCCTTGACATCCACCTAACAGAACAAGATCGCCTTCAGACACCTCACTCAAGCCAAAGCTAATGGCCTCTGGTAGTTCTTCATATAAATGAACCGTAATGCCTGCTTCGTCCATTACTTCTTTAAATACTTGTAACTCTTGTTCAGACACAACATCTTTCTTAGTAACGTGGGATTTACTAATGGTAGCAGTGATCTCATGAATACCTAATCTTGGTGCCCATTTAGCGATAGCTTCTGCATTTTCTCTATTGACGGTTACCCCTCTATCTCCTCGAATTGCATATACAAGGGACAAGCGGTTAAAATCCATTTTTTCTAAAGTTCCAAGTGTGATATCTATGTTCCCACTATTTGCAAAGTGGTCATCTATAATTTTAAAATCTTCCTCAAAAATGATTTCAAAACGTCTTTCTACCCCTACAAATTCGGAGAGGCTTTTTTGGATGGTCTCCACTGGAACACCACATAACAAGCCGGCTACAATACTAACCATGGAATTGTAAACGGAGTGGTAACCCGGTGTAGAAAGCTCAATTGAAAATTGTTGCTTGGGTATGATCATATCATTTGTAACTAAATCACGTTGAATAACTAGATTGAATTTTGCTCTTCCTGTTGATAAATCCAATTCTTCACATATTACATCTGCCGATTGGTCTTCTACACCAATAGTAATAACTGTAGCCTTTGTTTTGTTAATTAGAGAGGCAGAATAAGCATCATCTAAATTCAGAATCGCTACCTTGTCTGCTCCAGCGTCTCGTATAAGACTAGATTTATGTTCAAAATATTTTTCAAAGGATGAATGTAAGTCGATATGTTCTCGACTTATATTGTTTAACGTCACAATGTCAAAATCGACACAGCCTACACGTTTTAACTCTAAAGCAGAGGATGAAACCTCCATAGTAGCGTGAGTCACGCCTTCATCGACCATCTTAGCGTAAAATCGCTGTAGATCCAGCGATTCTGGTGTTGTCAGTTCAGAAGGCTCTGCATAATCACCAATTTTAACTACGACAGTTCCCATTAGACCTGTTTTAAGACCATGATTCTCTAAAATTGCATTAGTCATAAAGGAGGTTGATGTCTTTCCATTAGTTGCCGTAATACCTATCGTTTTAAGCTTATGGGTTGGATGATCATAGTAAGCAGCAGCAAGTTCAGCTAGAGCTTTACGTGCATCCCCAACTTTATATTGTGGAACCTCTAAAGCATCTATAAACTCCTCTACCACAAGTGCTACAGCACCATTTTCCACTGCTTGTCCAGCAAACTTATGTCCGTCCGCTTTAAAGCCTTTTATACAAACAAATACTTGGCCCTTCTCCACCTTCTGTGAATTATAAGCAAGTCCTGTAATATTCATATTTTTAGCATTTTTGACGTCAATTATAGATAGTTGATTCATCAAATTTGTTAGTTCCATCAAAACAGCCACCTTTATATGTAAAATCTTCTCAGTTAAGTTTACATCAATTCAAATAAGAAGGAAACTAAAAGGAAATACAAAAACTATTTCCTTAATAGTCCTTCAATTGAGTCTATTCCATCATTTCTCTTGTTAAAAAGTCAGGCCGTTCCTGGAAAGAATGGCGACATAAAATATATGCTTTTCGTGAGAAGAAAGTAATCAATTTTTCACTTACAACGAGACATCTTTCGTCTAGGCATCTCGCCCTTAATCTGTCTACCTTCGCCTCAAATGAAAAAACGTGATATCCTAACGATTTCACGTTTCTCATTATTTGAGGCTAGTTGCGTTATTCCGCCTCGTTATAGTGTTCCATGCAAAAAGCAAGAACTACAGACTCTTCATTTTCTTCTAATCCGTAGTCTAATACTTTTCCATTACTGCGATCAAGAATGTGATATTGAACAATTTTTGACCCCGTATCTAAAACAGCTAAAATAACTCTTAAATCTAAAGAGCTTGCCTCTTCAAATAACTCGTCATCCTCTGGAACTTCAAAGCCTAATAAAAATTCATATCGATCCCCAGCAATTATTCCTGTTGGGTCCTTTATCTTTTCAACCTCATAAGATGTTATATTCACAAAGTCCACCTCCGTCTATAGTTTATCATTTTTACAGAGCTTTTTCTTATTTTGTTCGCTATAATAGAGAGATTATAAAAAGAAGGAGAGAGTCTCTCATGCTTAACCCTGAAAAAATAATATATATACTTGTACCTGTTTTTCTTCTCGTATTAGTATTCGGTGAAGGTCTAAATAATATCGTATATTCTATCCTATCTTTCCTCTTAGGCTTGTCGATGCTTTACCTTGCTTATTCCCTTTTACGTAAACAACGCGAGGAGCGAAAGCAACGCAAATAATATTTAAAGGCAGTACATTTGCTCCAACACTTTCATCATAGCAAAAGCACCCTTGGACTTATTAGAGCAGATAGCTAATTTAAGTTGTTGAGCAGGATAGTACGCCGAGTGAAAGCTAACTCCAGGGTCATATCCCATTACGTGGTACTTGCTAATATTGTTCCCGTCTTTCTTTATCCATACCCCATATCCATAGTAATCATCATCCCGTTCTTTTACGTATGGTTGGAGTAAGGCTGCCGTTGTTTGCTCTTCTAATAGTTTATTGTCTAGGAGGGCATCCCAAAAATGAAGCATATCCTGAGCCGTTGTAAAAGCTCCTCCATCCGACCCGCCTAGGACGGGTAGAGAATAAATATTAGTTTTCCATGATCCATCCTCATAATCTATATAACCTATTGCCGTATTATTTGGTAAGGCATCCATCGGAAAATACCCTGAGTCCTTCATTCCCGCTTTCTCAAAAATATTTTTTTCTACATATCGTTGAAACGAAAGCCCTGTAGTTTCTTCTACGATTAAACCAAGTAAGATATAACCTGCGTTGTTGTAATGAAATTGTTCTCCTGGCGTAAATCTCATCTTACCATTCTGAAATAATGGTAAGAAGTCCTCTAACTTACGCATATGGTACATCGGCTTTTCAATCCAAAGCTCTTCAAAGTCATCCATCACTTCTTCATCAAAATAGTCTGGGACTCCAGAAGTATGTGTCAGTAAGTGATGAATAGTTATTGAATTATCAAAGTGAGGAAGAGTGATGGACGTACAATCCTTTAATTTTTGGTCATAAGCTAATTTCCCTGCCTCTACTAGCTGGCTAATGGCAACCGCTGTAAAAATTTTGCAACCAGATGCAATACCAAACCTGGTATCTATCGTGTTAAGTAGCAGATCGGAGCGGTTAGCATATCCAAAATTAGTCTCTACTAGCGAGGAATCCTTGTTTTTCAATAGAATACTTCCTGAAAACTGCGATTCTTTTTGAGCCACTTCTATTTGTTGATTGTTCATCTCTCCCATAACATTTCCCCCTGAAGATTATCTCTATTTTCTAAAAATCTTTACTACCTCGTTTACGATTAGTGGTAGTAAGCTAAGCCCAATAACAATTAACCAGTCCTCTAATTGTAGCGACTGTACACTAAACACATCTGCAATTGGTCCAATTGAAACAATGAGCACCTGCAATACAACACCTAACAAAATAGAATATATTAATAACTTATTTTTAAACAACCCCGCTTTAAACACTGACTGGTTCATAGATCGGAAATTTAAGGAATGAACTAGCTGAGAAAAGCTTAAAGTGATAAAGGCCATCGTCTGAGCATGTGTCAATACTTCCTCGGACACATTCTTTGTAACTCCCTCTAGCCCAATTAAAAAGGCAACTAAAGTTGCAATACCTATTAGTAGACCGTTTAGCAATAAGAAAGGAATCATTCCATGAAATAATTGTTCCTTTTTTGGTCTTGGCTTTTCCTTCATTACTCCCGGTTCCTCAGGATCCATCCCAAGAGCAAGAGCTGGGAAAGTATCGGTCACTAGGTTAATCCATAAAATGTGAATGGAACGTAAAGGAGTCGGCCATCCAGCAATGATTGCGAAAAATAATGCTATGATTTCTCCAAGATTACAAGACAAAAGGAAGATAATAGACTTTTTTATGTTTTTATAAATATTTCGACCTTCTTCAACTGCTTTTACAATGGAAGAAAAATTATCATCCGTAAGTACCATGTCTGAGGCACCTTTTGCTACATCCGTTCCGGTTATACCCATAGCAACTCCTATATCTGCCTCTTTTAAGGATGGTGCATCGTTCACTCCATCTCCTGTCATCGAAACCGTATTACCAGCGGCCTTCATAGCTTGGACAATTTTCACCTTGTGCTCAGGAGAAACACGAGCAAACACATTGATGTTTTGGCATGACTTAACCAATTGTGCTTGGTCTAAGGAGTCTAATTCAACGCCCTCCATAACCTCCTCATCAGAAGAAGCAATTCCAAGATCCTTGGCAATAGCAAATGCGGTGTCCTTGTGATCTCCCGTTATCATTACCGTACGAATACCTGCACTTTTACATAGTGCAATAGAGTCTTTAACTTCTAATCTAGGAGGGTCAATCATTCCAACGAATCCAACGAAAATAAGGTCATTTTCAGCCTGCTCCAGCTCTATCTCTGCATCCACTTTATATGCCGCAGCTAACACTCGCAGTGCCTCGCTAGACATCGAGTGAGATGCATTTAAAATGATTACTTTATCCTCTTCCGTTAATGGTTTAACTTCTCCATTACTCCAAATTCTATTACATCGACCAAGTAATCGATCTATTGCCCCTTTGGTCATATAGTAATAGCCGTCTTCAGACTCGTGGATCGTCGTCATTAACTTTCGTTCCGAATCAAATGGAATCTCTGCGACTCTTTTTAACTCCGCTTCTAGGACATTTTTGTCAATCCCATGGCTCGCTCCTGCAGCGATTAATGCAATTTCAGTTGGATCACCTGTTTCAGCACCTCTCGTATAGGTAGCATCATTACATAAAACAAAAATTCTCATTAAACGTTCATGCCCAGTACTAGCCTTTTTTAGATTTGCTATTTCCTGAGTCTCTCCATTTAAGAAAAACTTTGTTACAGTCATTTTGTTTTGCGTAAGTGTGCCGGTCTTATCAGAACAGATTACATTTACGGATCCTAAAGCCTCAACCGCTGGGAGCTTACGAATGATTACATGTTGTTTAATCATTCTTTGTACACCAATTGCCAACACAATAGAGACTATAGCCGGCATACCTTCAGGAATAGCAGCAACTGCAAGACTGATCGCAATCATGAACATCTCTAGTAAATCTCTTCCTTGAAACATTCCGATTAAGAAAATCAGCAAAGAAATCCCCATTGCTGCAAAACCTAAATACTTACCTACTTGAGCAAGGCTTTTTTGTAATGGAGTTTGCTCATCCCCCGTATGTAGCATGCCTGCTATTTTACCAATTTGGGTGTTCATACCTGTTCCTACTGCTATGCCTGTTCCTCTACCAGCTGTGACTAGGGTGGACATGAATAACATATTTTTTTGATCACCTAGAGGAATTGTCTTTTCCTCTGTATTAAGCTTTACATGTGCATCCTTTTCAACGGGAACAGATTCTCCAGTTAAAGCTGCTTCCTCTACTTTGAGGTTGGCGGATTCAATTAACCTAATATCACATGGTATATACGATCCCGCACCTACCACAATAATGTCACCCGTTACTACCTCAATCGAATCTATCTCTTTAGATTGACCATCCCTTTTGACTACAGCCTTTGGAGTGGACATATTTTTTAGTGCTTCTAATGCTTCCTCTGCTTTTGACTCTTGAACGACACCTACAACTGCATTGATAATAACTACTATCCCAATAATAATTGCGTCTGCCACTTCTCCTACAAAAGCTGAAACCGCTGCAGCAACTATAAGTACATAAATAAGCACATTGTTAATTTGAGCAAATATTCTTTCAAACCATGATTTCTTTTTGGCAGCTGCCAGTCGGTTAGGTCCATTTTTTTCTAATCTCTGCCGTGCTTCATCAGTGGTTAGACCTTCTTGTAGATTAACCTGTAACTCTGTTGCTATCTCTTCGGTCCTTTTGTTATACCACATAAGTTTTCATGCCTCCTTTTTATGTATATCTTTCCCCTAGAAAAAATTTTAATGTAAATAATTTTAAATATCAGTTGTACTTTAGGGTCTAAAAAAGCGACATTCTAAAAAAAAGCGACTGTAACACTAGAAGTGTTACCTAGTCGCTCTCATCCTCTGATAACTCGCCTTTTTCATTAATTGCAACTCTTTTACCATTCGTAAAATGAATGTCTATTGGAGAGGTAACACTCATCTTTCTAGAGAAATACCATCTGCGTTGTGGAGGGACGAGTAATATAAATGTATCTTTTCTACCTATAAAGTTTAGCTCCTCAGGCTCGATCCGAACATGACCTGACACAGCAATACCTAGATTTTGAAGCTGTTCTCCTACCTGTTTTACAAAAGGAGTTGTTATACTTACCTCACTTATATTCAGTAAAGATTCAATACTGAAGTCACTCCATTTATCTACATGTCTTCTAGCGATAAACTCGATTACATTACCAGCCGGGTCCTCAAAATAGAATGCGTCTGCGTCAAACCGACTATAGTATATATCGTCTAACCCATCCTCTCTATTTAGCACAACTCTTTCCTTTGCCCAAAGTTTAGCAAGTGTGTATTGATTGCCTGGAATATTAATCGCAAAATGATACAACGAAGCAAGTTCTGTTTCTTGAAAAACAAGAGTAGACTCGCCAATTTCTACTTGAAAGTAATGGTCATCTGCTGCTGTAACATTGAGCTCTAGCACATTCCCATAAAATCCTCGCAGCTCCTGTAACTTATTTGTATACATGGTTACTGTTTTAAACATACTCGCACCCCTTTTTATTTAACATCAATTACTTCAAATCGTTCACAGACTAACAATAAATCTTCTTCAAACTTCAACCCAACTTTGTCTAATTCATTTGTGAAAAAATTTATGTGGGTTTTTTTCCAGTAATTATAACTTCTGTCTCCTTCACCCTCTGCATGCGCAAATTCTTCAGAAATTCTATTCATCGGTTTAATGGTGACATCCTTTGTTTTTATAATACAAACTGGTTCATCCTTGGTATTTAAGATAATATTATACTCACCAACCTGTGGAAGTGGCTCATTTTCTTTTTCATATAGAATATGAGCGGAACAGGTAGCAGTTTTTATTCTGTTTACAACTAGTTGTGCCAAAGTGTCCGCATCTTCTCCAAATTGCCAAGCGGAGACCTTGGGCTCAAACTCTTTGTCTTTCCAAAAACTGTTCCAGTATTCTCTAGCAGCTACATTCATATGGATTACCTCTTTTATTTAATATTTCGTTAATTTTAGTATAGAGAAGGATTTTTTAAAATACTATTGATATTTTCACTATTTCTTTCAAAGTTACCAGAACTAACTAGAAGTAATGGAGGATTTATAAGATATTAGTGTATACAGTAAGACAAGAAGAACAAACATACAGGGATGCAATCGCTAATGAAGCCATCATGACATCCTACATAAGGGAGCTAATGAAATGACTAACAAATTATATTACGAAGATCCTTACCTAACTACTTTTACTGCCTCTATCATAAAAAAAGAACCGGAATATGTAATAATTTCAGAAACAGCTTTCTATCCTACTGGCGGCGGCCAACCATGTGATATTGGTAGTCTAAATGATATTTCCGTAGTCAACGTAGAGATTATAGATGGAGAAATAAGACATTTTCTAGCTGAGCCATTAGATTCTCAGTCCATAGAAGTGAAGGGGAGTATTAACTGGATGAGACGTTTCGACCATATGCAACAGCATGCTGGTCAGCACATCTTATCTGCAGCCTTTGCAGAGCTTTTCCAAATGCAAACAGTAAGCTTCCACCTTGGTAAAGAAACTGCAACAATTGATTTAGATACAACCGAAGTTACTGAGGAGCAATTGAAAAAAGTAGAAGAATTAGCTAATCAAATAATTCTTGAAAACCGCGCTATTGAAACAAAGTGGGTGACAGAAGATGAGCTTACTCAATACAAATTACGTAAAGCAACTAGTATTAAGGAAGATATCCGATTAGTCATCATTCCTGATTTCGATTACAACGCTTGCGGCGGCACTCATCCATCTTCGACTGGACAAGTAGGTTCCATTAAAATCCTACAGACAGAGAAACAAAAACGGCATATTCGAGTGGAATTTGTCTGCGGTAAAAGAGTGTTAACACAACTTGACCGTAAGCAAAATGTATTACTTAACCTAATTAGCAGGCTGAGTTCACCGGAGGAAAAGCTAGTCGATGCTGCAAATAACCTATTGCATACTAACAAAAATTTAGAAAAGCTATTAAATGAGCACAAACAGGAGCTTTTAAAGTTCGAAGCCAAGGAGTTATTAAAACAATCTATTAACGATATAGTAGGTGTTACTTTTGAAAATAGAACTATTCAGGATCTACAAAGGCTTGCTCGCTTCCTTGTAGAGGAATCCCCTTCCTCCCTATGTGTATTAGTTTCACACAATGAAGAAAAGCTTCAAATCGTAACTGCCCGTGGTACAAATAGAGAAGAGAGTATGAAAGCATTGCTTCTACAGCTACTTCCTCTAATTAATGGTAAGGGTGGAGGAAACGATACACTTGCCCAAGGTGGAGGCGAAGCAGCGCTCTCTAGTACAGAGCTCTTAAATAAGGCTTTAACTTACATTAAGTAGCCGTGCCATAAAAGCTCCTTCTACATATACTAACTTGACTAAGTAGAAGGAGGATATTATTTTGACGAATCAATTTAATTTTCCGGGTTTATTTCCCGGCGGATTTCCGGGAAGACCACCTGGTGGACCTGGAAGCACAGGAAGACCGCCAGGAGGGCCAGGTGGCTTTCCGGGTATACCAGGTTTTCCAGGATCACCGGGTTCGCCAGGTTTTCCAGGGTCTCCGGGTTTTCCGGGCTCGCCAGGGATGCCTGGATTTCCAAATAGACCGCCAGGTGGCGGGCAGAATCCAGGTACACCAGGTAGGCCTCCAGGACAAAATACACAAGGAGGGCCACCTACTAGCCCTCCGCCCTCGTTTATTCCTCAACAAAGACAGGATGTAGGCGTGTTTGCGGTTGACCCTGGCGCTATTAGGAATTGCTTGTTCCGGAACACTTATATTTGGTTAAATAACGGAAGAGGCTTTTGGATTTACCCAACCTATGTAGGTAGAAATTCAGTTTCTGGTTTTCGATGGAATGGTTTTCGTTGGACCTTCTACGGTACAGACCTAGGAAGAATAACATCTTTTCAATGCTTTTAAAAAGCCGAGTCTTCTCGGCTTTTTCTTATTTCTCCAGTTTTCTCCCACTTTACAAAGTGTATAATGAGGATTAAAATAAAACTTAGCTAGTTAAATAATTTTCCAGACAAGGAGCTAGAAGATGACAAATCCACTTATTCATGAGCTTTTCCAAAAGACTCGTTATTTATCGTATGAGGTAAACAAAACGCTAAAGGGTTATAATCTTTATTCATCTCAATGGTCTGTCTTGAATTGCGTCTATCGACATAATGAAATGACACTGACTCAAATTTGGAAGTATTTAAATGTGGAAGCCCCTACGATCACTCGTACAGTCAATCGATTGGCTGTTTTAGGTTGGCTAGACATAAAGGCTGGAAAAGACCGTCGTGAAAAAATAGTAAGACTTTCAACCAAAGCGCTAGAAACCTTTCCTACTATTGAAAACTCTATGAATGTTTTCGAAAACGAAATGATTTCTGCCCTGTCTAAAGAAGACCAACAGCTTTTAATGGAGTTGTTAAAAAAAATTAATAAGGAGTAATGTTTTTTGACTAACAAGGAACCAATATGGACTAAACCTTTTATCAGTTTGTTCAGTACAAACTTCTCCATATTTATCATCTTCTATGGCTTAGTAACTGTTCTTCCTCTTTACGCTACCGATGTATTAGAGCGTTCGGATGAAGATGCCGGTTTACTAATGACCATTTTTTTAATTTCTGCAATTATTATGCGTCCGTTTACCGGTAAGCTTTTAGATTTAGCCGGTAAGAGAAAGATGCTATGGATCAGTTTATTTTTATACTTGATTTGCACAGTTATGTATTACTTCATAGAACCCTTTAGTATCTTGCTTATTTTGCGCTTTGTCCAAGGTATTTGGTTTAGTATCGCTACAACCGCCAGTGGCTCCCTTGCTGCAGACAATATTCCACCATCTAGACGTGGTGCAGGATTAGGATACTTTACTATGTCTACAAATTTAGCTGTAGTAGTAGGTCCCTTCATCGCTTTGACGATTGTTCAGTACTTCTCATATGATATTTTCTTTATAGCTATGAGTCTACTTTTATTAATTGGTGCTTTAACGGCATTATCCATTCCTCCTGAGAAACAGCCAGCCGTGCCACCTGTCAGAGCAAAAATGACTTTAAACGATCTTTTTGAAAAGAAATCTTTACCAATCGCATTAATCGGGAGCTTAGTCGCTTTTTCATACGCAAGCATTCTATCTTATCTTTCTATATACTCCCAACAAAAAGATTTGTTGTATCTAACTAGTAGCTTCTTTGCAGTTTTTGCTATTGTGATGCTTGTAAGTAGACCATTTACCGGAAGAATTTTTGATGAAAAAGGACCAAGATACATAATAATACCGGGATTAGTCTTCTTTATGTTTGGACTTATTTTATTAGCATATATGGATAGTCCCTTTACATTCTTATTGTCTGGCGCTTTTATTGGTTTAGGATATGGAGCGATTGTGCCTAGCTTTCAAACACTAGCTATACAATCGACTACTCATGAGAGAAGTGGCTATGCAACAGCTACCTTCTTTACATTGTTCGATACTGGTATTGCTATAGGTTCTTTCATCCTCGGAATTGTTGCATCGAAACTTGGGTATCAAGGGCTTTACCTGCTATCTAGCGGTATTGTTGCCTTGACCTTGATTGTATTCTTAATGCAAATGAAGCGATTGAGAGCAAACCTTAATCGCTAAGCTTAATGCCTTTTGAGGGACAAACGCTTTGTTCCGAGTTAATCCGTTTATATTATAAAAAGCACAATGCAGAAGTCGACTGCATTGTGCTTTTTATTTAAATAGATGTATATAAACCCTATATTTGGTAAGACTTATGTGGACTTAAAAATGTAAAATTAGGAGGGACATAAGTGTATAAACATATTACAGTTACTTTAGTAATTACTAGCGTTTTATTAGCAGGGTGTAGCTTTTCTTCAGTTGATGCAGATAAAGGTGAGATGGTGGATGTTTCATTGATGAATTCAGAAGGTAAACAAGTAGGAACTGCAACGCTTTCAGAAACCTCCAAGGGTACCCATATTTTATTAAAAGCAGAGGGGTTAGCTCCTGGAATTAAGGCCATCCATTTTCATGAGAAGGCTAGCTGTGAAAAACCAACGTTTGAATCCGCCGGAGGTCATTTTAATCCTACTGGAAAAGAGCATGGATTTCAAAATCATAAGGGGTATCATGCCGGAGATCTACCCAATATTGAAATAGACAAGGATGGAACTGTTGAGTTAGAAACTATTTCACCTGCTGTAGTGTTAACTCAAGGGAAAAGTAATTCTTTGTTAGATGCTGATGGTAGTGCTATTGTTATTCATGAAAGTGCTGATGACTATAAAACCGATCCTGCAGGTAATTCTGGCAAAAGAATTGTATGCGGAGAAATTAAGAAATAAGTTGGAGTGTGAAACACGTGAGAAAAGTAGGCTGGTTTCTTCTTTTGTTAGTAGCCATTTTCTTCTCCAGACCTTTGTGGGAGGAATATACAACTGAATATGTTGATCTTTCTTTTCTTCAGCCTGTAGATGAATGGATAGAGTCTATGGAGGTTGGTCAGTATCTAAATGAAGCGAAGGCTTACTGGCAAGAGATGAAATCTAATCCTACTTCCTCCCCAACTAAAACGAACATTCCTCTTTCTGATGCAGGCATTGAGCTAGATCAGATTAAGATGGGTATGAAAAAAAGCGAGATTGAAACGATATATGGAAAAGCTCAAAGAGTTAGTCTAAACGAATACGGGTTAGTTTGGCATACTCACCATGAAAACTATCAAAATTTCATGATGGTTTCTTATGATTCTCAAAATAAGGTAAATGCCATGTTCACTAATCAGCCCTCTAACTCCATGTTTTTAGGGATGACTATGGATAGTAATAGAGAGCAGGTGCTTGCTGCTTTAGGAGAACCTATCAAACGTTTAAAAAAGGGTAACATCGTCTATATACTCCCAGACTCGGGGGAATATGATTTGTTTTTGGTCAATAACAACTATGTTACTTTTTTTTATGATATACATGAGAGCAGTACTATTACAGCAATACAAATTGTGGAGGAATCCGTGGAAAAAAATCATAAAAAAACATTTGGTGAGCCTTCTGAGGAATTGAAAAAAGGATTTGAATATCAGCTTTTCGATTTAACAAATGCTGCTCGTGCGATTCGTGGTTTACCTATCCTCGCGTACGATGAATCAGTAAGTGACACCGCTCGGAAGCATAGTGAGGATATGGCTGTCCATAATTATTTTAGTCATGACAACTTACAGGGGCTAACTCCTTTTGACCGAATGGAGCAGGACGGTCTTAGCTTTACCTATGCTGGTGAAAATTTAGCATACGGACAAAGCAGCAGTATATTTGCCCATGAGGGATTGATGAACTCACTTGGTCATCGTAAAAATATTCTCAGTCCAAATTACAGGAACTTAGGAGTCGGAACTGCTTTTAATGATACTGCTACACCCTACTACACTGAAAACTTTTTTACACAGTAAAAAGCTATAGAGAGGATCACGACTAATGTCGGATCCTCTCTTCTAAATTTCACTTACTTTAAGTTAAATCCTTTACTTGCTAAGAAATCTCTCACATGGGGTCTGCGAGGACTTTCTAGGAAGTCTGCCATTTGACTTGTCCAAGTAGATACTTTTTGGTTAGATCCACGACTCAAGTAATATTCCTTCATCGTTTCATCATACTCTTTGAGAAGCTCTCCGTATTTACCAGAATTATAATCATTTTCGTGGAGAATGGCCTCCACTGGTAGACGTGGCTTCACCTCATTTTGTTGGTCAGGCACACCTAGTGTAATTGCAAAGAGTGGAAATACCCCTTCTGGCAGATTAAACAAAGTACTAATTTCATCTAATGCATTTCTTACCCCACCTATGTAGCAGATGCCATAGCCTTTGTCTTCGGCAGCAATAACAAGATTTTGCGCGAACAGGGCTACGTCTACTGTTCCGACAATTACATTTTCAACCGTATCAATCGTTATTTCTTTTTCTTGAATTTTGCCAGCCGCTTGTAAGCGATTGAAGTCTGCACACATTAGAAGAGCTGCTCCTGCAGTAGCAAATTGAGTAGGGTTTTTGGATAGTCTACCTAGTTCTTCTTTTTTCTCCTCATCGGAAACCCATATCACGCTATAGGCTTGTACGAAGTGGGAGCTGGCAGCATGTTGAGCAGTTTCTATAAGCTCTACTACTTCTTCTCTCGGCAACTTATAGTCTTTATATTTTCTCACAGAAGCATGCGCTCGTAACAGTTCTTTAACCATTCGTATTCCTTCTTTCGTTGTTTTTTCTAAAGTAAGTATAGCTTAATTTATTTTAAGAATGAAACAAATCACACTCTAAGGAAACGGGATGGCTATTAAAGACGGCAAGTAACAAGCTATGGGCTCTGCAGTGTTTGTTGAGTCAATTACAAATAAGCACAGGAAGGGGATACCATTACTGTGCTTATTTCCATTATTCATAACTACTAAGCTGAGTGTTCTCGTCAGAGGTAAATGCCCGAGATCTTGTTAGGAATCGTTTGCCCTCTACCACATCAATGATTAGCTGGGTATGCTTCCAGTATTCAAACTGATTCTTGTGCATGTAAAACGGAACATCCCCAATATGTCCTAAGAGGATATCCTGATCTCCGACAATTAGCTCCCCATTGGGATAGCACATAGGAGAGGACCCGTCACAGCACCCTCCTGATTGATGAAACATTAAGGGACCGTGCTTACTTTTCAATTGCTCGATTAGCTCTAGTGAAGCATCTGTTGCGATGACCCTTTCGACCATCTACATTCATCCTCTCTGTTGCTTAAAAGAATCCTAATTTATTTTCACTATAGCTCACTAATAGATTTTTGGTTTGTTGATAGTGACTGAGCATCATCAAATGATTTTCTCGGCCTATTCCAGACATTTTGTAGCCTCCGAAAGCAGCATGGGCCGGGTATTGATGATAACAATTTGTCCATACACGTCCTGCTTGAATAGCACGTCCAAAACGATATGCTGTATTCATATTGCGTGTCCATATTCCAGAACCTAAGCCGTATAACGTGTCATTAGCAATTTCCAGAGCTTCTTCTTTCGTCTTAAATGTGGTAACCGACACCACTGGACCAAAAATTTCTTCCTGGAATATACGCATTTTGTTATGACCCTTAAAGACTGTCGGCTTAATGTAATAGCCCTCTGCCAATTCACCTTCTAATGTATTCCGTTCGCCACCGATCAGGCACTCTGCTCCCTCTTGTTTTCCAATATCCAAGTAGGATAGAATTTTCTCCATTTGCTCTGTGGAAGCCTGTGCTCCCATCATTACATCAGGGTCTAAAGGATTTCCTATGTTAATAGACTCCACTCGAGCAATTACTCGTTCCATAAACTTATCATAAATAGACTCTTGAATAAGCACCCTTGAAGGACATGTACACACTTCTCCTTGATTTAAAGCGAACAATACAAAGCCCTCTATTGCTTTGTCTAAAAATGCATCATCTTCATCCATTATGTCCTCAAAGAAGATATTTGGTGATTTCCCACCAAGCTCTAGTGTTACTGGAATAAGGTTTTGAGAAGCATACTGCATGATTAAACGGCCAGTGGTAGTTTCTCCGGTAAAGGCAATTTTACTGATTCTAGGACTAGAGGCTAAAGGTTTACCAGCTTCTAAGCCAAATCCATTTACGATATTCACCACGCCAGCGGGAAGTAAATCCTCAATCAGCTCCATTAGTACTAATATAGAGGCTGGCGTTTGCTCTGCTGGTTTTAGCACGACACAGTTACCAGCTGCTAAGGCCGGGGCTAGCTTCCATACTGCCATTAGGATAGGGAAATTCCAAGGAATAATTTGTCCCACTACACCAAGAGGTTCATGGAAATGATATGCAACCGTATCATTGTCTATTTGGCTAAGTCGACCTTCTTGTGCTCTTATGGCACCAGCAAAATAACGAAAGTGATCAATAGCTAAAGGTAAATCAGCATTTAAAGTCTCTCGTACCGCTTTACCGTTATCCCAAGTCTCTGCAATAGCTAACATTTCTAAATTTTCTTCTAAACGGTTAGCAATTTTGTTCAAAATATTTGATCGCTCAGTTACCGATGTCAATCCCCAAGCTTCCTTTGCGGCATGAGCTGCATCTAAAGCCAATTCAATATCCTCCGATGTGGAACGAGCAACCATTGTAAATACCTTTCCTGTCACAGGAGTGACATTCTCAAAGTACTGCCCATTAACCGGTGGTGTCCACTCTCCGTTGATATAATTATCATACTTGTCCTTAAAGGAAACCTTTGCCCCTTCAGTATTAGGAAATGCATAAACCATCCCTATTCCTCCCCCACATTTTTTTGCGCATTTAAATAATATGCAAAAGAATAATTATGTATGCGCTTACAATTTTAATTACTTTCCATGAATTTGAATCTTATATCCCCCCTCTAATAATATCAATCTTACAATAATATTAACAGATTAAAATGAATATTCAAACTATATAATTTGATAAACTTATTTAAAGATGGGCTCTGTTATTTTCATAATTCCTCTATCAGCCACGTGCAATATTAAAGCCTTCATTATTCTTTTCAGAAAGGACTACATAAATTTAAATAGATAGATTAAAAATGCTTATAACATTTTTTGGATAATTTTATTAATATATAGAAAACACTCTTTTAATTTTTTGAATTTTTTTATAAAATAGAAGAATGGCTATTTTTTAGAAAAGAGGAGATTAAATTGAGTGATATAGCGATTGAGCTGGCAAAAGTTAAAATACCTCACAGAAAAACCCCCAAAAAAGTTGTTGCTGGGCGCATGATCATGATAGCAATTGGAGCTATCCTGATGGCCGTCGGTCTAGAACTTTTCTTAGTTCCCAATCAAATTCTCGATGGTGGAGTAGTAGGAGTTTCTATCATTATTTCACATCTAACGGGAGTAAGATTAGGAGTTTTTATCTTCATACTAAACATTCCATTCTTTTTCTTAGGATACAAGCAAATCGGAAAAACCTTTGCACTATCCACTCTTTTTGGTATTACTATACTGTCACTCTGTACATCTTATTTACACCATATTGATGCTTTTACAAAGGATTTACTCCTATCAACTGTATTTGGAGGCATCGTTCTTGGCGTCGGAGTAGGATTAGTTATTCGTCATGGAGGTTCCTTGGATGGCTCTGAAATTTTAGCTATTCTTTTTAATAAAGCATTACCTTTTTCAGTTGGCGAGATTATTATGATAATAAATCTAGTCATATTCTCTGTTGCCGGTTTCGTCTTCACTTGGGAGCAAGCTATGTATTCCTTTTTAGCCTACTTTGTAGCATTTAAAACTATTGATATCGTTATTCAAGGTTTAGATGAATCTAAATCCGTCTTTATTATTAGTGATAAAGTTGAGATTATTGGTGATACTGTCATGGACCGTCTTGGTCGGGGAGTAACATATCTTCATGGGGAAGGTGCCTATACAGGAGATAGTAAGAAGGTAATCTTTACAGTTGTTACTCGATTAGAGGAAGCCAAGCTAAAATCTATTGTGGAAGAAATAGATTCCCATGCCTTTTTAGCAGTAGGCAACATAGCCGAGGTACAAGGCGGCAGATTTAAGAAAAAAGACATTCATTAAAAAGAAAAGCGTAATCGCCTATCTCTGCCCCGACAGGCAAATGGGGAAATGCGAGGAGGCAGTTCTTCAGCCACCGCAGTTTTTTCCCATTTGACCCCGAGGGGCAAGGCGGTGCAGCTAGACATCGAGAAAAGCGCAACCGCCTATCTCTGCCCCGACAGGCAAATGGAGAAAAACGAGGAGGCAGTTCCTCAGCCACCGGAGCTTTTCTCCATTTGACCCCGAGGGGCA
>NZ_CALIED010000089.1:0-6918 GCF_938022135.1 uncultured Psychrobacillus sp. | reverse complement strand
TACCCATTACTTATGAAACTGTTGATTCATCCTGCTTCTTTTCAACAGTCGTTAACTCAGGATTATTTCCTTCCTCCTCTTTATCTTCATCAGATACTAATCCCTTAGTGGCACTCTTGAATTCGGTTAAAGTACGTCCAAAAGCCCGGCCGATTTCTGGCAGTTTTTTAGGTCCAAAAATAATCAAAGCAATGACCAGTATTAAAATTAAACCTGGAATTCCGATACTTGACAACATGTATAATCAGCTCCTGAAATTTGGTTTTTTACTAGCGTCACACACAGACGAGGCATTGTTTCACCAGGGCGATACGTCCATACACCACTCGGGTGCTGTACTGATCTCCAATAAGGGCATAAAGTCCTCCCTTAAAATTTCACAAAAAATGCAGTAAAGTACATGATCAATAGTCCAATCGAGAATCCAGAAAGGTTTAACCATGAAACAGATGGTTCCTTATGTGTACGATGATCTTCAATAAGCATTTTCGTTATCACATAAATTACTTGAAGAATTGCCCCTGCACCAATACCCAGGAACAAAGCTCCTAAAATTGGTGAGAAGATGAATCCGCCAACCCAAGTACCTACAATGGCGGGGGCGCCTGCGATAACTCCCAGTAGTAGAAAGTCTCTGAATCGAGGTGAGGTCTTTAATAAAGGAGCAGCGATTCCAATACCTTCCGTAATGTTGTGAAGGGTAAATCCTATAATTAAAAAGGTACCTAGAGCGGCTTCACCTAGGGAAAAGGAAGAACCAATTGCCAAACCTTCCCCAAAGTTATGAAGTCCTATTCCGGTAGCCATTAACAAAGCCAGACCAAAAGCGGAATATCCTTTCTTTTCTTGCTTTCTTTGTTGATACTGATCAAAGCCGATCAATAATAAGAAGGTTAAGGAAGCTCCAATAATGACAACCATATTGCCCTGGAAGACAGAAGGAGCTTCTGCACCAATTTCAAATCCATCAGCTAGAGTCCCGACAAATAAAAATAAAAGCAGCCCAACGGTAAGGGCAAGAATCGAATTAATCCACTTTCGTGAGAAACGTTTCATAAATGGATACCACAACAACCCTAATGTAATCGGGACTATCCCAACGTAAAAGCCTATTAAGCCGTAGTTCAAAAAGTTGCTCCAGTTGGTTTCTGGAGTGAGCGTGGCAGCTGCAAGTTCACCTTCCGTGATAATCCCATTCTCTGTGATTAATTTAATGGTATGTGGATCACCTTCCACCCAAGGATAAGTAATGGTCACCTTTCCTTCTTCGAATCGTTCAAGTTTTGCTTGAGGAGAGACACTGTAATTCCACACCGAATCATTGACAATAACTTGAGAAATCGTTAATGGTTTTGGTCCCGTATTACTAACAGATAATTCAAAACCGATTTTAGTTACCTTGATGCTTTCAATGTTCAAGACTTCTATCGGCGCTGCAGGATCTTTTTCTACACCTGCCCCATTCTTTAGTACCCATCCCAGAACTCCTATAAGTAATACTAACGGTATTAAACCAGCTAATAGCCATTTCCCCTTCATATTATTATCTCCCCTTCTTTACTCGACCTCAAAGAATCCCATCCAGCCTAACTCAGCGAATTCACTTACATGGGCATGAAACATATACATTCCCTTGAATGGAAAACGAACTTCTAAAATTCCACGTTCTCCCTGACACTGCATGATGGTATCTGTAAACTGGGAGGGGTTATCGTTTCTGCCGGTTGGATAGTACGTAAAGTAATTTGCATGCAAGTGAAATGAATTTAATAAGTCGAATTCTGTTAAATTACTTAGATAGATACGGACCAGTTGATCTTTTTTGATTTTAATAGGGTGATTCATGTATGCGAAGGCATAGCCATTAACCGTATAAAACTCGTTTTCGCCGTCTAAATCCAAATCAAATCCGTTCATAACCATGTTTAACTCTAATGCCGGCTCTCTTGGCTTCTTTGGATCAATTATAAAATTACCATATAAGCCTTTATGGATATGGCGGGCTAAGGGGAGTACATGGCAATGGTAAATTTGTAATCCGTATGGCTTCGCTTCAAATTCATATGTGAATTTTTGTCCCGGATAAATAGAAGTTAATCCGTCCATCTCTGGAGGGTGGATTCCGTGAAAATGAATAGAATGAGGATGGCTGCCTTTATTAATAAAGTGAAACCGTAAAAGGTCCCCTTCCGTACAACGAAAAGTTGGTCCTGGAATAGTTCCGTTATAAGTCCAGCCTGGGAATTTAATTCCTTTGGCAATTTCGATTTCTTTATCAATTGCTACGACTTCATATTCCCGGAGTGTTTGACCATTTGGCATCTTGGTAACTTTTCCATAATCAAACTCAGTAAGGAGGCGTTCTGCCATTTTATAACCTGTAGTTTTTGTTTTATCACTCATATTTGTATGATTGGAATGATTGCCATTCTTGTGAGATGAATCATCGGATGCCTGAGCCACAGTTGGAAATTGTGCCATTTTATTTAAGTAATAAGATCCAGCTATCCCAAACGCACCTGCAGTCCCCATCTTTAAAACATCTCTGCGTGAAACCTTTTTCTCATCAGACATTACTTGACCCCCTACTAAAAAGTTTCCTTAAGTAAACTTTTTGTTGTATAAGCTATATTTTAAGGTGGAGACAACTTTTGTGTCAACTCTTTTTTATAAAATGCGTAAGCGCTGACAATCAAGGGCGGATCTGGGGGAGGTGCAGGAATAATTCATGCACCAACTCTATTTATAGTTTTATAGTAGAGAAATAGTATCTTTTCTTACTCTGAGCCTTGATTTTAGGTGGGGTTAAGGGAACGTAAATTACATCAAAGGTACTTTGTAAACTAGATTTGGATAAAATATGCATAATGAAAATTCTTTCTGTTAGGAAGTAACTGTTAATATTTGTTGAAAATGGTTGATTCTCTTGAACAGTTTGTCCGGTTCACTAATGATATATTGGAATAATATATACTATCAAAAAGTAAAGGGGGGAAACTAAGAAATAGCTAATAAAATTACATCAGGTCCATTTTTCGTACCATTATTTATTGACGGCACTAGCAATCTACCTGTAGATCGTTTATTGATTGGTCTTAAAAATCCTACTAATCGAACTAAAACTGTTCGTGTAACAGTTGAACGTGCCGAAGATTTTCTATTCCCAGCTACTTCTCTAGAGTCTACTATTCTCAACCAACTAGTAAGTCTACCATCAGAAAACTGGACAGTGTTACGAATTATTGCTGGCCCAACTACTTTCCAAGGTGATAACATGCTTCGTGTAAACGTTGAAGGTGATACAGATGAAGAGTCAGACGGAATTGAAGTGGCGTTGTTCGGTGGTAATGATGGACGTCTAACTGTGTCAATGGTATTTAAACATGAAGACTTTATCGAGGTAGATGAAGATTAACCTAAATTAAAATACCTCTCAATGAGAGTGTTTTAGTTTTATTTTTTTTATGGATAATTTTGATACACTGACTTTATTAGATTTGGATTTTGTATACGATTTCGTGTGTTAAATCAATAAAAAGAGGTTGGGTACGTTTTTGGTACCCAACCTCTTTATTTGTCGATAATAAGGTATCCGGTGAGAAGGGAGGGTATAGAGGGGTCCCATGGGGACAAAATAGAGAGTGGAAACATGGGAAATGAATGAACCAACAACGCAATAATTATTGTGATGCTTCCCGCCATTCTCGGCGATTTACCAGATGCTCTGGATGTTCTTTGAATAGTTTCACATTGACATTATGCTCTACCTTTTGTTCTTGTTTAGATTCACATTGACATCCACGCACAAACAGTTTCGCTACTTTTAATATTTTTCTTTCCATTTTTCATGATAGATTGCGTTAGTAAAGGATGTTCAGAAACAACGAAAGCGTAGCTATTAAAGGATAACAAAAAAGAAGGAACCATTTTTTATTCTTTAAAAACAGGAAAGAAATACTTAGTTAAACCTAAGTCATGAGTAAGTTCTTAAGGTTAATTTATGGATCTTTCCAGAAGAGCTTTATCTTATCATTTTCAATGGACTTCTTCATCCATATCTGTCGAGTTACATATTCCTTATTTTTATTTTTAAAATCCGCTAATACTTTTAGTAAGTTTTTCAGTGTCCTTTAGGGACAAGCTTTCTTCTTCTAAGTATTTTTCCAGAAGCGCTCCTTTTTGAATCAGTCTTCGCGTTCGTTCTTTTCTAGCTTCGTTTGAAACTTTAAGTTCTAGAACTCTCTTCTTTTGCTCCAGAACTTTTATTCTATCCTTCATTTTTTGTAATTCTTCGTTAGGCATATGAATTATCCTTTAGGTGGATTTTGTAAAAAATTCTTCTCTTCCTCATTATCCTCTTTTGAAAAAGAGGCTTCACTTAATGATTTCACTTGATTATTAAATGAATCAATTAATTCCTTTGCTTCATTCACATCTTCTACCTCCCATGAATCCATTAGATATTTCCCAATCTCCCTTTGAGTGCTGTTCAATATCCTTTTCTGTTTTTCTTTCAATCTTTTGATTCGCTCTTCAATGCTTAAAATTTGTTCTTTAGTATTCTGTTTTATCAACACTAGCACCCCTTATGGATATTTTTCCTAATTGTAACACTTGTTCTATAATATGGAAGGTGATAGAATGATCCCGAAGATTAAGATCAAGGGCGCACTTATATACCACTATCGTGGTATTGTGCATTGGCTCCTTCTTCGAAGAAACCAATTTCGTGAAGCGTCTGAAAAATTCGCTTCGCTCATGTTATGAAAAGAAAGTGGGGTGCTTGAACCGTGGCCATCTATCATTTCTCCAATCAGATTATTTCAAGAAAAAAGCAACAAAATACCATTGCTGCAGCTGCATATCGTTCTGGTGAGAGATTGGTAGATGAAAGAACCAATGAGTCCAAGTTTTATAAAAGACAAGTGGAACCGATTACTCATATTCTTGCGCCTAGTCATGCACCTAAATGGGTATATGATCGTCAGCAATTATGGAATGAAGTGGAGAAAGTAGAAAGACAATGGAATGCACAACTTGCCCGTGAAATGAATGTAGCCTTACCAAAGGAACTATCTCATGAAGAGCAAGAACAATTAGCCATTGAATTTTGTAATGAGGTTTTTGTGAAAGATGGCATGGTTGCAGATTTAGCTATCCATAGAGATGATGAAGAAAATCCACACTTTCATATCATGTTAACCATTCGACCTTTTAATGAAGAGGGAACATGGGGAAATAAACAAGTGAAGATGAAAGAAATCATTAATGGAAAACAACAAATAAAAGCCATACATACAACTGATTGGAATACCAAAGAAAAGCTTGTTTACTGGAGAGAGCAGTGGGCGACTTATGCCAATCAATTCTTAGAGAAAAATGGTTTTCCTGAAAGGATCACACATTTATCGAATAAAGATCAAGGGCTTGAAACACTCCCGACCATTCATGAAGGAGTTGTTGCAAGGCAGCTGCAAAATGAAGGGAAAGAATCTGAAAGAATTCGAATAAATATGGAGCGTAAAGAGTACAACAAAATCATCATCGAATTGTCAGAAGTGAAGAAAGAAAAACAGATAAAAGAAAGAACAGAGAAGTTTGTTCGCCGCTTCACTCCTTTAGAGAAAAAACAACTACGTGAGTCAGCCAAATCCTTACGACTTTTTGTCAATTACAAAAACATTAACACTAGAAGGAGCCAGTTAGACAAATGGCATGCGCGACTAGAGTTTAGTCAGGATTCCGTTGATACATTTAAAAAAATGAACCGGATTGAAAGAGAAACAGACATGTTAGATCAAGCTGAAAATATTTTGGAAAATGAGGCCAATAGGTTTTTAGAAAAGTATTATCCGAATTTTAATATTGAGGATCATTCTAAAGAACAAAAAATTGAAGTTGTTGAAACGACGGTCACACAGAATAAAAGGTTAAGTAGCCATGAAATTGAAAAAGTTATAATTGATTTAGAGAAAAAACAAATCGAAAAGGACTTATATGTTTTACTGAACAATAGACCACAGTTTGTTCTTTCCATACAAAAAGAAATACAACGGGCAGAAAAGCAGTTCGAGAATTTTCGTTTGAAAAATGGGGTTAATTTTGCTGATGGATCAACAATCAAAAATGCTTCTGAAAAAGAGTTAAGTCAAATGCAGTTTTTATTAAAACAAAAAGAGAATTTGAACAAATCATTAGGCCTGTTGGGTCTACTTTATGACCACCGACTTCAAGCTATGTATCCTAATTGGGTTGGACGTAATTATTTATCGATTGAACAAAAGGAATTCTTTGTCATGGCAGAAGAGTATTATGGGAAAAACATTAAGCCTGAGGATTTTTCAAACCCACCAAGAAAATACTCTAAAGATGAACAAATTGAAATTATATCCTCTTTTTATCAAATTAGTAACGGTCATATTGACTTATATAAACGAAATCAATCTATTGAGCTCTTAAATAAGGAGTATCCAGATTTCCAAACGGATAATCAATCTTATAAACATATGTTCTATTATGAGTGTATGCGATATTCTGACGAAATTGGCCAAGAACGAATGAATCAACTTCAACGTGCATTTGATGTCCAGTCGGTTGGTAAAGAAGAGGACTCCGAACTTGAGCGTTCCACCACTTTCGGTCCGAAAACTAATCATAATTCCAGTTTCTTGTCTTATGATGGTTCTGATTTCTTTTCTATTCTTGAGAATGCCATCCGTGAAGCTGATCGAAAATGGAGAGAAGATGAACTTGAACAGAAGAATAAAAACAAGAGGAAAAGACAAAAGGGAATGGAACGCTAGTATTGGGGTTATTTGATGGATGACGAACACATTCTAGCGTTCCGGGCTTCAAATATGTATGGAGTACCAGATTTATTCAACAAAAGGGCACCGACCCATTAGGTTAGCAAAACTG
>NZ_CALIED010000088.1:0-8595 GCF_938022135.1 uncultured Psychrobacillus sp. | reverse complement strand
TAGCAAAAGGGTTGGAAATCGTTTCGATTTCCAACCCTTTTGTCTACACTCTGAGGCATTCAATTATTATATAATTGGATGCCTTTTTTTTTAGAATAAGAGATTTGATGGAAGTCTTTTTTTGTACACAAATTGTATAAAACTTAAGCTAGTGAATAGTATCTACTTAGATTTATGCATATAATTAAAATAATAATATTTTATAAGTAAAGTGGAGGTTAAGTGTGAAAAAAATAATTGGATTACTAATTATAGGTTCCTTAATAGCTATTGCTACTATATCATTTGTAAAAAATAATATTGATGAAAAGGAAGATCCTTTTGAAGGGGAGCAAATGGGCACGGATATGGCTGAAAACCCAGTAAACCAAGGGACTGGTAAAGGTGATGCAGCCCCAGATTTTACTTTGACAACACTAGACGGAAAAGAGGTCTCGTTGTCAGACTATAAAGGAAAAAAAGTAGTATTAAATTTTTGGACATCATGGTGTCCTCCTTGTAAAGCAGAGATGCCACATATGCAAAACTACTATGAAGATATGTCTGAAGAAGCTAATGTGGAAATTTTAGCAGTTAACCTTACGAACAAGGATAATGGAGTAGATGAGGTGTCTTCGTTTGTAGAAGACTACGGTCTAACCTTTCCAATACCTATGGATGAGGAAGGGCAAATAGGAAACGCCTATAAGGTGATCCCTATTCCAACTACTTATATGATTGATACGAATGGAATCATTCAAAATATGATAGTTGGTCCAATGAATGAGGAAATGCTGATAGATTATGTCGATAAACTAAAATAAGAATCTGATTTTTGGGCAAGTATTAAACTTCGTTTTCCTCACATATATTAGTGGAAAACTAGGAGGTTGAACTTGCGCAAAAATCGGATTATTTTATTTGGATTCATTTTAGTCATTGTGTTGGTATTAGGGTATTTATGGATGTCTGGAAAATCGTCAGAGCCAGAGAAAAGTAACGTTAGTAGTAGTCAAGTGATTGATGAAGCGTATCAGTTAATAAAAAAAGAGGCAGTTTTCTCAAAGAATGAAAAGCTATTAGTAGAGGGTGCAATTAGAGGCATGGCTGAAGCTTTAGAAGATCCACATTCTTCGTATTTAACGAAAGAGGAAGCGGAGACGCAAGAATCTTCTTTAGCTGAGGAACGGGTTGGTATTGGTGTAGAAATTATGAATTCTGGCGGTAAGTTTATTGTAGTGGCTCCCATTAAAGACTCTCCAGCTTACAAAGCAGGTTTGAAGCCTCAGGATGAGATCGTGCGGGTGAACAGTGAACGAGTAGATGGTAAAACTATGGCTGAATTAGTTCGATTATTAAGTGGTGACAAAGGTAGTAGTCTTAAAATGACGATATATCGTCCAAGCGAAAATCGTCATGTAGAGTTACATATGAAACGAGAGACAATCGCGTTGCATACTGTTTCCAGTGAAGTACTAGAGGTTGACGGAAAATCTATCGGTATTGTTACTATCACAATTTTCGGAGAGAAAACGGCAGAAGAGTGGGAAAAACAAACAAAAGCGTTAGTCGAGCGTGGAATAAACGGACTAGTTGTGGATGTCCGAGGCAATCCAGGAGGTTATTTATTTAGCGTTTCTTCTATTATAGGAACCCTTCTACAAAATGGAAGTACATTTGCGTACATGCAAGATGCTAAAGGTGTTTTAGAACCATTGAATACGGTCAATAAGGATAACCCTTACCTGAACAAGCTACCAGTTGTTTTATTGCAAAATGGAGGTAGTGCATCTGCAAGTGAAGTTTTGGCTGGGGCGTTAAAAGATAATAATCGTGCCATGATCGTAGGTGAAACAAGCTTTGGTAAAGGTACTGTTCAAGAAACACATCCTTTGTCTAATGGCGGAAAGTTAAAAATTTCTACCCATAAGTGGTTAACTCCAAAGCAACAATGGATTCATCATAAGGGGATAGAGGCAGATTTGAAGGTAGAGCAGGATGAGTTATTCAACACAGATATTAAATATTATCATGGTGAGTTCCACCAAGGAGATTATGGAGATGAAATTAAGTATGTACAACAAATTCTTAGTGGATTAGGCTACAATATATCACGCAAGGATGGTTATTTTGATGAAGCTACTGTTGAAGCCATCGATAAATATAGAGAGCAAAATAAACTAGAAATTAATTCGAAGCTAGATGAGACATTCTTTCAGGACTTAACGAACACAATTAATGAGTATAAGGCACGAAAAGAGAATGATCAGCAGCTTCAAATGGGTGTAAGTTATATAATTCACACCTTAAATAAGTAACTTGAGACAATAAACCTATACGGAAGTTCTCCTCGTTTGTTACAATAATAGGAAGACTATGTTGTAAGCGAGGAGGATTCGTATGGTACAAGAAATATTAATAGAATTGGCAAAAGGGATTGGACGTTTCTTCCTTCATCCAGCTGTTTATATAACACTTCTTTTTTCTGTATTAATCGGATACTTTCGGGTGAAGAGAGAGAGAAAACAATTTCGAGCGAGAATACTTTGGGGTTGGACAGAGGCCAAGCATTTTTTGCTAGATGGTTATGTATGGGCAATTATTATATCTGTAATTAGTGTAGCGATTGGATTGGTTATACCGTCCACTTGGTTAATGGTTTATAGTGTATGGATGATTTTATTTGTTCTACTCTTCATGTATCAGGTCGGCTCTGCAATTTATGCAATTGCCATAGCGGCAGCTACTTTTTATATCATGTTTTTCTATGATTGGTCTTATGAAATATTTTCATGGGAAATTGTTGGACAAGATATAGATGGACAAGTCATTGTTCCAATTGCTATTTTAGCAGGTTTATTGCTGATAGCAGAGGGTTTTATTATCCAAAAGCATGGAGCGACAAACGCTTCGCCTAGATTGGTTAAAACGGCAAGAGGCAGCGAGGCAATGGAATATGTAACTAAACGACTTTGGTTGTTACCGATTCTATTAGTCATACCTGGAGATGTTATACATACATATCTACCGTTCTGGCCACAGTTTACTTTAGGAGAATCTACGTTTTCTTTAGTATTGTTTCCTTTTGTAATAGGCTTTCAACAAAAAAGCAGACATTCACTGGCAGAGAATTTTTTCCCTATGTACGGAAAAAAGGTTTGGCAATTAGGGATAATCGTGACAGTTGTAGCAGCGGTAGGCTATATAGAACCACTTATCAGTCTAATAGCTTTGGCATTGGGAGTAATAGGAAGACTAGTAATATCCTTTGTTGAGTATAGAAGAGAGCGTAATGGCTCCTTTGCTGTATCTCCGCAATCGAATGGGGTAATGATTGCTGGTGTGCTTTCCGACTCTCCAGCAGAAAAGATGGGCTTAAAAATTGGAGAATGTATCGTTAAGGTAAACGGACAAAAAGTAACAGATGAGCAAGAACTGTATGAAGCCGTTCAAATCAATGCAGCCCATTGTAGATTAGAAGTATTGGATCATAATGGAGAGCTTCGATTGAGACAGCATGTTTTGTTTAGACATGACCATTACAGACTAGGATTAATCTTAGTAAGGTAGGAGAAACAATGGAAACTTTATCTATACCAACACAAGTTATACTTGCGATTGTTGCACCTGCTTTGTTAGTTGTGCTATTTACTCGAATAACCTTTAATCGATATGTCGCCTTGCTACTAACAGTTGCTCTGTTCGCAGCCTCTGTGTATGCAGGCTATACTCATCGTTGGTGGATTTATATATTAGATGCTGCATCTCTGACATTTGGATTTTGGTATGCCAGCTATATGAAAGCGCGCGACAAAAAATCCGCCCCATAGAGGGCGGATTTTTTTTAATCCATCGAATTGATGGAAAGTAATAGTGAAGTAGACTTCCTCAAACAAGGGGGGCAAGAGGAAGTCAATTGGTAAAGTGAGATACTTGGATAGGTGCAACACTTTAAGCCGTAAGCGCAACACTTCCGTCCATTCCCGCAACACTTTGCCCATGTGCAGTACTTCCAGTTGCTACTGCAACACTTTTATCCAAATGGACAAAGCTACAACCTACCCATAGGCTTTCATTCATCGAATCAGGTATTCAGCTCAATCTTGCTTCTTGACTAGCGCTTCTTCATATTCCTTTCGTACGTTGTGAAGCAGTTCAGCATCAGTTAGGATGCGGTAGCCGGTATTGGCTAGAGCTTTAGCTCCCTTAATTAGTGCCTCGTCGCCAAGCTGGGATTTGGCAGCTTCACGGAACTCGATGGTGTGACCGACCAAATCATCTGGGCCAATTTTAATATGTGGATGGGCAGTAGGGACAGCATAGCTGATGTTGCCAGCGTCTGTTGATCCTTTGCCTTTTCGTTTTTCTGTATGGACAAACTCTCCGACTGCTTCAAGTTCTTCATGAAGAATTTCATCTAATTTAGAATTTAATACAAAGTCCTGAACCTCGTTTTGGAATCGCTCAATTCGTACGGAGGCTCCTGTTGCAAGTGCTGCGCCATTTGCAATAGCACGGACTTTTTCTGCTACTTCCTCTGTTTTCTTCCAGCTCTCTGCTCGGATATAGAAGCGAGCAGAAGCGTAGTCAGGAATAATGTTTGGAGCATCTCCACCGTGGGTGATGATCCCGTGGATACGTACAGTGCTTGGAAGCTGCTGACGAAGGGCATTAATGCCATTGAATAAAAGAATGACAGCGTCTAAAGCGTTTATACCTTTCTCAGGAGATCCAGATGCATGTGCTGCTTTCCCATGAAAATGAAAATCTAATGGATCCACGGCCAATGTTTCACCAGTTAAAGAAGTCTTGCCGGAAGGGTGAATCATTAGTGCAACATCCACATCCTTAAGGAAACCGTGCTTGACGAAGCTTCCTTTAGCACTACCATTAGGGCCACCTTCCTCAGCGGGCGTCCCAAGAACGACTACATTTCCTCCTGTAAGAGGAAGGGCCTCTGCTAAGGCAATTCCAGCAGCAACGCTCGTTGTTCCGATAATATTATGTCCGCATGCGTGACCTAGTCCAGGAAGGGCATCATACTCTGCAAGGTAAGCTACGGTTGGCCCTTCTTTTCCTCCCTTTTTAATAGCGTAGAAGGATGTTTCATGGCCTGCAACGGAAGTAGTTACCTCGAAACCGGCGTCACGTAGTAGCTTTACATGTTTTGCACTAGCGAAGAACTCCTGGTTGCCGATTTCAGGGTTATTATGGATTTCCTGACTGACCTGCACGTATAATTCTTTGTTTTCCTCAATTGACTTTAGCAATAATTCCTTTGGTTCTTTTACAATACTCATCTGTATTCCTCCTATTTTTTATTTGATTAGATCTTCAAATGTTTGATCTAGTTGTTCCTGCGTTAAAATAACTAAAGCGGATCCGCCTTTTGTATCCTCGGTGATAACTTTCTGGATATCTTCTTCTTGATATAATTCGACAATACGTGTGTATGTTTCGTTATTTTTATCTTCTCCACGGGCTACTATTGTATTGACATAAGGATAGATGGATTCATCCTTTCCTTCTTCTTTATATATAGGGTCCTCACCAGGTGAGAAGCCAGCCTGACCGGCAACACCGTTATTAATGATAGAAGCAGTAACGTCCGGCAGCACTCGTGGTGTTTGCTGGGCAACCATAGGAATAATATCTAAGTTCAATGGGTTTTCTACAATGCCGCTTGGATCTCCAAAAAGCCCGAAGCTGTCTGAAAGGGTGATTAAATCAGCAGATTCTAACAAACGAAGTGCACGAGCCTGGTTAGATGGGTCATCTGGAATAGCAATTTTATCGCCTTTTTTGATTTCACTGATGTCTTTAATTTTTTCTGAATAAACGCCAAGAGGAGCAAACATGGTTGAACCAATTGGAACAAGGTCATTTCCGCTTTCTTTTACATATTGAGAAAGGAAGGAAATATGCTGGAAGGCATTTAAATCGATATCTCCCTGCGCTAAGGCATTATTGGGTAAAGTGTAGTCTGCAAACTCGATTAACTCAATTTCAATTCCTTCTTTAGCTGCTTTCTCTTTTAAAACCGGCCATTGGGCACCATCAGAGCCATTCACACCAATTTTCACCTTAACTGTATCCTTGTCTGAAGCAGCTGAAGAGTCGTTACAAGCTGCTAAGACTATTGCTGCCAAAAGAGCAATGACTAATAAACTAATTTTTTTCATATCTATTCTCCTTATCGTCTGATGAATTTTTTAGATAATGCATTTCCTAACCACTGGGCAAGCTGAACTAAAACGATGAGTATTATAACGGTTACGAGCATGACACTTCCGTCGAAACGCTGATATCCATAGGTCATTGCTATATGACCGAGTCCGCCTCCACCGACTGTTCCTGCCACAGCAGAAAAGTCTATTAAGCTAACAGTTATAAAGGTTAAACCGAGAATAAGAGGTCCAAGAGCTTCAGGTATTAAAACGGTAAATATAATTCGTAATGGACTTGCACCCATCGCTTGTGCTGCTTCAATCACCCCAGGATCTATGCTTACTAAGTTATTTTCCACAACACGAGCTATAGAAAAGCTGGCGACAATCGTCATTGGGAAAATCGCGGCCGCAGTACCAATCGTTGAACCCATCACTAATCTTGTGAGCTGAGAGATGGCTACTAAAAAGATGATAAAGGGGATTGGTCGAATAATATTGATTAATATGTTCAACACTTGAAAAACAATTTTATTTTCTAAAATGTTTCTTTCTCGTGTTACGAATAATAGAAGGCCAATTGTTATTCCTAAAATAGAACCAAATACTAAAGTGGCAATAACCATAATAATGGTTTCCCCAGTAGCTTCTACAATCCTCGGCCAGAAAGTACTCCAATCAACCTTCATGCTTTGCCACCTCCTGAATGTCAACGATTGTCTCTAGCTCATTAATGGCACTTTGAATTGCCACGGTGTCGCCTTCAAAAGACACGATTAAATCTCCAAAAAGCCTTTCCTGTAACTCTCGTATAGAACCATAAACAATATTGAAATGAATCCGATGCTTCTGAGTTACTTGAGATAAAATGGCTTTATTTGTTACGTCGCCCTTGAAGATTACTCGATAAAAGCCGTTGCCTCCTCGAGAACGCCAATCCTCTAAAATTTGAGGAGAAGGTAAATCCTGTTGCACAGATCGTATAAAGCGCTGAGAGGTAAGATGCTGTGGGTCAGTAAATACATCGAATACGTCTCCTGATTCAATAACCTCTCCATTTTCCATGACAGCTACTCGATCGCAAATGGACTGAATGACGTGCATTTCATGTGTGATTAACAAAATGGTAATTCCAAATTCCTTATTCACCTTTTTAAGTAAGCGAAGGATTTCTGCAGTAGTTTCTGGATCCAATGCAGAAGTTGCTTCGTCACAAATGAGAATATCAGGTGAGGTAGCAAGTGCCCGAGCAATACCAACACGTTGTTTTTGACCACCAGACAACTGGCTTGGATAATCTTTCTCTTTATCAGAGAGCCCGACAAAGCTAAGAAGTTCGTTCACCCTTTTTGTAATTTCATTTTTACTCAAGCCTGCTAGCTTTAGAGGGTAAGCAATATTTCCGCCAACTGTGCGAGAGTGGAACAAGTTAAAGTTTTGAAAAATCATTCCAATATTTCTTCGTCTTGCTCGTAACTGTTTGGAAGTCAATGATTTGACATCGATATTCTGAATAAATACAGAGCCTGCAGAAGGACGTTCCAGCATATTAACTAGTCGGAGCAGCGTACTCTTTCCCGCACCACTAAATCCTATGATGCCAAATATCTCACCTTCTTTTATTTTTAGAGAAACATCTTTTACTGCATGCACCTCCCGCTTGCCAAGACGAAAGGTCTTGGAAACATTTTTAAACTCGATCATTCAAATTACCTCCTCATACATCATTGGTTCGTTACAGACAAAGGATAGTCATCTACCTTTCTATCACGAGAAAAAGAGAGCTTCCTTGTTCTTATCTAAAAACGATAAGAAAAAGAAAGCTCTCCAAAATTTACGAAAAAGCCAACTTTTCTCATCTTTCAAGCATTGCGCTTGCAGGAGTTGGCACAGTATTCAAAGATTTGAACCTGTTGCCGAAACGTCATAGGGCCTGATCCCTCGGTTTCTCTAGATAAGAAAGTGATGTGCTATTTAATTGTTGTAAGAATTGTTTTAAACTTTAAACAATAAAAACATAACCGTCAAGCGGTTTTTAAAAATAGGGTAATTTGAACTACTTAATTGATTAATTAAATATAAATTTTTGAAGGGCTCGAAAAAATAATAAATAATATAGTTTTATACGCTAGGAGGAAGCATTCATGGTAAGCGATAAGCTTTCCGATCCCACTGCCACTCTATCAATAATTCATAAAAGCGTTTTTAATAAAAGCTTTGTTAAAGTTATTGGTTTACTTTGACTGACAATTCTTTTTATAGTGATTGTAAATATTATAAAAGTGACCTTCAAATGACTATTAAATAAATTATGAAATTGGGGTTGGTAGAGTTTTTCGGCTTTGTTTATGCGAGTAAATTTATAATCAATTTATCCATGCGTTAAAGCTGTTCCCATTTATTGATTGGAGCGCCAGACGGCGACTCCAGCGGGATGAGTGAGACAGAT